>NZ_JACHFR010000003.1:0-303154 GCF_014202035.1 Treponema rectale | reverse complement strand
CTTGGTTATCATACACCTGACTGCGGGGGCAGTCAGGCATCAGGGGAAATTGCTGCGTCTCTCGCAATTTCTGTTCCCTGATGTGTCAATAGTAACATCTTATTATTCAAATATTTTCTTGGTTATCATACACCTGACTGCGGGGGCAGTCAGGCATCAGGGGAAATTGCTGCGTCTCTCGCAATTTCTGTTCCCTGATGTGTCAATAGTAACATTTTTTATTATGCAACTGTTTTCTCGGTTATCATATACCTGACTGCGGGGGCACTCAGGCATCAGGGGAAATCGCTGTGTCTCTCGCAATTTCTGTTCCCTGATGCAGGTGGAATTATTTTTTGTATACAACAGGTTTTACTTCACCTGTCTTTGCGTTGATTTCAAGTTCATCGCAATAAATAAGTTCTGCAGTTCCGTCTTTGTTAAACTGAATCGGATACCAGGTATATGTAGATTCATGATAGCTCTTTCCGTTCCAGCGGTCACCAACATAAATATATGAAGTCTTTTTAGTTCCCTTTAATGTCAGAATAAAGGCAGGCTGTGAATGATAAGTAGTTTCATCGCCAATATTGCTGAGCATTCCGAAACCTTCTTCAATTCCTGAAGACCAGGCATACTGGCCCTGATTAGGATCCCATCCTGTACAGCCGGAATTAAAACAGTAAAGTTTTTTTCCTACCCTTACAAAAGCAGGAGCCTCGCGGTATTCCCCGTTCCACCATACGCCGACTTCCTTTTCAATGTTAAGAAAATCAGACTGCAGAAGATAAACATGCATGTCGGCATTATTTCTGGCAGCAGATGCAAAATAAGTTTTTCCTTCATCCTGAAACAAAGTACAGTCTCTGGACATCTGACCGTAAGGATTAAAGCTTCCGTGATAAACAAAATTTCCGTCAGGAGTATCACAGCTGGCTACGGCGATGGCGGCCTTTGAATAATCATGACCGTTTTCATAATGAGCCCACATAACGTACTTTCCTGTTGATTCATTATAAACAACTTTCGGACGCTCAATGTTTACTTTCTTATTGTCCTCTGCATTGAACAGCTTAAGGTCTGCACGGACACGTGTTTTTTCTGCAGGAGAATCCGTTGTAAGAATATTGTTGCGGAACTCCCAGTTTACAAGGTCCTTTGAAGCATAGCAGCTGACGTAATTATTCTCAGTACGGTTTTCTCCGTACCAGTACCAGGTGTCACCGCTTTTCAGGATATAACCGCCGTGAGCATGAAGGACGTTACCGTCAGTGTCATACAGCGTCTGACCGTTTTTTACACTGTTCTGCGCATATAAATGTACTGAACAGCATGCAAGTAAAATTAGAAAAATCTTTTTCATTATAAAACCCCTTATCATTCAATACTACACTTGAATATAAAAAAAGGTAAGGGATAAACAGATATACGGCTGCAAAAAAATTGTTTTGAACCTAAAATTAACATTCATTAAAAAAAAGTAAGAATAAACACTAACTTTCCTATTATATCCAGAAAAAACAAAGCTGAATCTGAAATTTTTCATTCATAATCCATTTATAATATTCTACATATATACTATAATATAGAGATATATTATGGAGATAAAAATATGAATCTTTTGTCAGAATTTATAAAAGACTATCATGAATACAAAAACTACGATGACATGGTAGAAAACTACAAACTTAATATTCCTGCAAACTTTAACTTTTCATACGACGTTATTGACCGCTATGCAGAGCTGGCTCCAGAAAAAAGAGCGCTCGTCTGGTGCAATGACGAAAATGAAGAAAAATTCTTTAATTTCAAAGAGATTTCCAGAGACTCACAGAGAACAGCTCACTTTCTTACAAAACACGGAATCAAAAAAGGCGATGTCGTAATGCTCATTTTAAGACGCCGCTATGAATTCTGGTGGCTTCTTCCTGCCCTTCACAGAATCGGAGCAATTGCAGTACCTGCAACAAACCAGCTCCTCAAGCACGACATTGTTTACCGCTGTAACGCCGCAGAAATTAAAATGATTATTTCTTTTGACGACGGCAACGTAATGAAACAGATTGAAGAAGCAATGCCTGAAAGTAAATCCGTAAAAGAACTTATATCGGTAAAAGGAAGCCGGGAAGGATGGATTGACTTCCACAAAGAACTTGATTCTCTTCCTGAAGAATGCAATGTATTTGAACGTCCCCAGGGTGAAAATGCAACAAAAAATGATGACACTATGCTTATGTATTTTACCAGCGGAACCTCAGGCTATCCAAAGATGGTTCTCCATGACTTTACCTATCCTCTGGGTCATATTGCCACTGCAAAATTCTGGCAGAACGTAATGGATGACGGTCTTCATATTTCTGTAGCAGAAACAGGATGGGCAAAAGCTGTCTGGGGAAAAATCTACGGACAGTGGATTTCAGGAACTGCAGTCTTTGTTTACGACATGGTATCTTTTGCACCGGATCTTTTCTTCAAGAAAATCGCACACTATAAGGTAACAACATTCTGTGCTCCTCCTACAGCCTACCGCTTTTTAATCAGACAGGATCTTTCTAAATACGACCTTTCAAACCTTAAATACTGCGTTACTGCCGGAGAAGCAATGAACAGTGAAGTATACAACAAGTTCCTTGAAAAAACAGGAATCAAAATATACGAAGGCTACGGTCAGACAGAAAGTGCAATTCTTGCAGGAACATTCCCGGGCATGGAAGTAAAACCTGGTTCCATGGGAAAGAGTGCTCCAGGCTACGATGTTCAGATAATCAATCACGACGGAAAAAAATGTCAGCCTCTTGAATGCGGAAGCATAGTAATCAACCTTAAAAACGGCAAACCTGCAGGACTTCTTAAGGGATACTATAAAAATGAAGAGCAGACAAAAAAAGCCCTTTCAGGTGAATGGTATGACACAGGTGATACGGCATATTATGATGATGACGGATACATCTGGTTTGTCGGAAGAAACGACGATCTTATAAAAAGCGCCGGTTACCGTATCAGTCCTTTTGAAGTAGAAAGCGTCCTTCAGCAGCATCCTTCCGTACTTGAATGTGCCGTAACAGGAATCACAGATCCTAAACGCGGACAGGCAGTAAAGGCAACTATCGTACTCACAAAAGGATACACCGCAGGCAAAGAGCTCGAAATCGAATTAAAGACCTTTGCAACGGAACATCTGGCACTTTATAAAATTCCACGTCTTATTGAATTTGTAGAAGAACTTCCAAAAACAATCAGTGGAAAAATCCGCCGCGTAGAAATACGTCAGAAAGATAATTAATAGAAAAAATAACTCAACAAAAAAACTCCTGCTATTCCCTTAAAACAAATTCTTTCGAGTCGGAATGCAGGAGTTTTCTTTTTCCGGTTTTGGATGTTCCATAGACAAACGCAGAAACTCTTACGATTCCAGCAGACGATGCCTTTATTTCATAACTTCCGTCAAATTCAAAAGAATCATCCTTAGCTCCTGTAAATGTAAAGTCTTTTGAAGAAAATGGAGAATTACTTGAACCGTAAAGCTGAATGTCATCTGACAGCTCAAAAGATTTCGTATCATAACTATATTTTTCTACCATAAGCTTTACTTCATAAGTTTTATAGATACAAGAATCCGTTCCATTCAAGGACGACTTATTCTGATTATAAGACATATTGCAGTAAAGTTTTACACTGCAATTCCCCTTTGTCTCTGAATCTGACAGTTCAAGCGAAAAATCATTTTCCGGTTCATCCCATAAAAGTTCATTAAAAATCTTAGCACAGGATGAAAGACAGACAGAAACAGTCAGGAAAAATAATCCTGCAAGAAATCTTTTCATAACAAAAAATTTTCTGCACATAATTTATTCCGCTGAAAAATCCAGAACAAAATCCCTGCTGTACACATATTCATCCAGTTTCAGTTTTGCCTGAGCCCTTACGCGTACACATATATTATACTTTCCAGGCAAAAGCCCCTTTACGTAAAAAGTCCTGGACTGTTCTTCTACAAGTTCACTGTTCTGCGTAAAAGTTACGGAGGACAGATTAAAGTTTAACTCATCATCATCAGAAGCAGAACCAAGAATTACACATCCTTTTGCCCCTTCAGCTTCTGCAGATGAGTCTGCAGCGTCAGAACTGCAGACATAAAACCTTATTTCATAATCTCTATAAAATTCATAATCAGTAATACATGAAACTGTAAGTCCGACTGTATCTCCAACTTTAAGTCCTGAAGTCTCTCCGGAAAGAGAAACTTCCGCACCTTCAAGAGCTACAACATGCTGTTTTTCCGAATAATAATAATCACCATCAGTACAAGAATTAAAACTCAAAGCAAAAGTAATTAAAACAATAAAATAAATTGACTTCATTATACACCTCTAACCAAATGATTTCTGTCAGATGTCTGACTGACTGAGATCCATCTGAAAACAATATCCTGAATAATAAGTACGACCGTCCTTCCCTTTTGCAGAAACAAAGAATTCTACACTGTACAGTATTTTTTCAAGTTTTTCAGTAGGAATAACAAAGCGTTTTGTAATCCTGCGGTTTACAGATTCACCTTCAGATGTACATAAAACGTCTCTTCCCCTGATGTCCGTTTCTGTTTCGTCATCAGTGTCATAAACAACAGCAAAATCAGCAGTCTTCCTGATCTTATAACCTTCCGGCTGAAGAAAATATGCAAATATGTCAACTGAAATGCTGTAAGATTCATAGCGGGAAAAATCCGTCATGAAAGAAGCTGCCATATTCTGTCTGTCATAGGAATCCGGTGACAGATCCATCTCTTCTTCAGAAGGCGAAAGCGAAAAAACTACACCGGGAAGATAATCATCATAGTTTTCATCGGGACAGCCAGTCAGTAAAAAAAGACAGGCAGAAAGTAGAAAAAAAACTGCCGCACTTTTTAGTTTCATAATTTTTCTCCAGAAAATAAAGCTTACTTAAAGGATAATAATTCTTCGATAATTTTTCAATAATATTTCAAGCAAGCAAGTGCGCCGCGTCTGCCCGAGCATTTCTCAAAGAGAATGCGAGAACGTAAAATAAAAAGAACAATCAAATACGATATAAAAAAAAAACGGGGCTGACCAATAAGTATGAGTCATTGCCGTGCTCGACACGGCAATCTCTTGTATTTAGGGTTTAATACAAAACCTAAAAACGGCTGTGTCAAGGCTTTAAGCGAAGCGTGCCTTGACCAGACGTATTGTAATTAAATAAATTTTCGGGTCGGGCCCGAAAATGACATTTTTTGAACTTATTGGACATCCCCGTCTTACTTAAATCAAATTAATTAGCAGTTTTCAGCAAAGTATTTAATTGTTCTTACCCAGACGCAAGCAGGTGCGCCGCGTCTGCCCGAGCATTTCTCAAAGAGAATGCGAGAACGTTTAATAAAAAAGAACAATCAAATACGATAAAAAAAAACGGATACTTCTATAAGAAGTACCCGTCTTACTTAAATCAAATTAATTAGCAGTTTTCTGCGAAGTATTTGATTGTTCTTACCCAGACGCAAGCAGGTGCGCCGCGTCTGCCCGAGCATTTCTCAAAGAGAATGCGAGAACGTTAAATAAAAAGAACAATTAAGTACTTCCTTATAAAAAAAAGGGCGCCTTACGTCTGTAAAGCGCCCTTCATTAAATCAATCTAATACTTAGCAGTTTTCAGCGAAGTACTTAATTGTTCTTACCATCTGTGATGTATAAGAGTTTTCGTTGTCATACCAAGAAACAACCTGTACCTGATATGTATCATCATCAATCTTAGATACCATTGTCTGTGTAGCATCAAAGAGTGAACCGAATTTCATTCCGATAACATCAGAAGAAACGATTTCATCTTCGTTGTAACCGAAAGATTCAGTTGCAGCAGCTTTCATTGCAGCATTGATTCCTTCCTTTGTTACATCTTTACCCTTTACAACTGCTGTAAGGATTGTTGTTGATCCTGTAGGTGTTGGAACACGCTGAGCAGAACCGATAAGTTTTCCGTTCAATTCAGGAATTACAAGACCGATAGCCTTTGCAGCACCTGTTGAGTTAGGAACGATGTTCTGTGCACCTGCACGTGAACGGCGGAGGTCACCCTTGCGCTGTGGACCGTCAAGAATCATCTGATCACCAGTGTAAGCATGGATTGTAGACATGATACCAGAAGCGATTGGTGCATAGTCATTAAGAGCCTTAGCCATTGGAGCAAGACAGTTTGTTGTACAAGAAGCTGCAGAGATGATATTGTCATTCTTTGTAAGAGTCTTGTGGTTTACGTTGTAAACGATTGTTGGAAGGTCGTTTCCAGCTGGAGCTGAAATTACAACTTTCTTAGCACCTGCTGTGATGTGAGCAGCAGCCTTTTCTTTTGATGTATAGAAACCTGTACATTCAAGAACTACGTCTACTTTGTTAGCTGCCCAAGGACAGTTAGCTGCATCTTTTTCTGCAGAAATTTTGATTTCTTTTCCGTCTACGATGATTGAATCTTCAGTAGCTGATACAGTGTGTTTTCCTTCACCGATGCGGCCCATGAATCCGCCCTGTGCTGTATCATACTTCAAAAGGTGAGCAAGCATTTTTGGGCTTGTCAAATCGTTGATAGCAACAACTTCATAACCATCAGCTTCGAACATCTGACGGAAAGCCAAACGACCAATACGGCCAAATCCATTAATAGCAACTCTTACTGCCATAATAGTAACTCCTTTTTTACAAGAATGTAATATTCATAACTTTAATGAATTTATACAATAAATTCAACAACAAGAAGCGTTTATGTTACTTTGAACCGGCCAGTTCAGACACGGAAGTTACCAGCCCTGCAAGATTCTGAATATCAGAAGGAACTATTATCTTTGTAGCCTTTCCGTCTGCTACTTTTTCAAGAGCCTCAAGACTCCTGAGTTTTATTACACTTTCATCAACTCCGGCCTGCTTTATAAGCTGAAGACCTTTGGCAGTTGCATTCTGAACTTCCAGGATGGACTGAGCCTGCCCCTTTGCCCTGTTAATGGCAGCTTCCTTCTCTGCTTCTGCTTCAAGAATCATTGCCTGTTTTTTTCCTTCAGCCTCAAGAATCGCACTCTGCTTATGACCTTCCGCAATAAGAATCTGCTCACGGCGTTCACGTTCAGCACGCATCTGCTTTTCCATGGCTTCTTTTATTGCTTCTGGAGGAATAATATTCTTTACTTCCACACGGTTAACTTTTATTCCCCATGGATCCGTTGCCTCATCAAGAATGCTGCGCATTTTTGTATTAATTACATCACGGCTGGTAAGAGTCTGGTCAAGTTCCAGTTCACCGATGATATTGCGGAGTGTCGTAGCACTTAAATTTTCAAGGGCATTGATAGGTTTTTCCACACCATACATGTAAAGTTTCGGATCCGTAATCTGAAAATAAACCACGGTATCAATCATCATCGTTACGTTGTCTTTTGTAATTACCGGCTGAGGGGGAAAATCCAGAACCTTTTCTTTTAAAGAAATCATTGAAGACATGCGGTCTATAAAAGGAACCTTTACATGAATGCCGACTCCCCAGGTTGAATTGTAGCCGCCAAGACGTTCAATTATAACGGCATGAGACTGTGGTATTACCCGAACATTGGATAAAATCAAAACCAGAACTACAAAAAGAACTGCAATCAAAACATAAGGCATATTAACTCCTCCATTAAACAATAAAAATTATTCTATTAATGTATCATTCAAGCCAGGCTCCAAAAACCCAGGCAGAAGTTGATTCAGCAGGAAAAACATTTTGAATAAGATCCCCTTCAGAGGAATAGTCATCATTAACAGGAGAAACTTTTACCCAGCAGGAAACAAGACCGTCAATTACAGTTTTCTCTCCAACTTCTTCTATTTTTAATAACGTTCCGGGATTCAGCAGACATAATGTCAAAGATCCAGAATCCGGAGACTGATGCATCGGAAGCAGGCATATAGGATTGCAGAACTGTCCGACCTTTTTAACTTTCTTATTTCCTCCGGGAGTTCCAGAATTGTAGACTCCATCCTCAAACTTATAGGAAGCAGAACTTTTCTGAGCATAAAAATAATACCCCTGTTCACCATCTTCCCCCATAACATCACAGACCACGATTCCCTTTGGAGTAAAATAATGATAGTCTCCGGCACCGGTTCTTGCATCCCTGACGCTGCATTCATACTCACATACAGGGATAGTCTCTACATCCGATTCATTCACTTTCAAGCTGTAAATTCTTGTTTTATAGACTCCCCTGATTCTGCTTTCAATAATAAAAGGAACCGGCTTCTTAAAGTTAAGGGGATAAGCAAGACTAAAATTAACTTCAGAAGAATTGATTCCTACCCTTTTGGAATTGCCTTCTGCATCCACATAACGTATCTGAGTAATCCGGTATGCAGCAGACTGAGCAATATTTGCAGATTCATAAGTATCACTTGAATTAAGGTCCCTGCTGACTTCCTCCATGGAAAGACCATAGGAATCAAAATTAATGTCTTTCAATGCTTTCTGTACATAAAGATGGATTTCATTTCCGTTTTTATCATGAACTGTAGAAATATCATCATTAGAAACAAAATCAATTCCGCGGATGTAACATAAACACCTGGAGCCTTCATCATCGAAATAGACTCCTTCATAAACCGGATAAAGAAGCCCCGGGAATTCTGATTCTTCATTTGCAATACCATAACTTACCACATGTTCAAGTTCGACGGGAGTTTCTGCTTTCAAAAAGAAAACACAGCCGCAGATTGAAGCTGCCACAGGAGGACAATAACCAAGACAGTCTTCTGCTACAACCCCTGATACTCTGGGAGCATCATAGCAGCAGAAGTTCTCAAGACAGGCTGTATAACGGGTATTAAACAGATCCGTTTTCTGCCATTTATCGCTATATTCATCCTTATAATTCATTCCTTCTTCATCAGGAAAATATGGCAGGTCTATATATTCTTCAGTTTTAGAAAGCTCAAATATTTCTCCATAAGAAAGAGGATTATTTTTCTGAAGGTATCCTCCGAAGACCCAGCCATCTTCTTCCGTTTCATAATCCTTCCATTCTGTCTGAGGAAGGGCAACTTTAACCCAGGGAGCAGTTATTCCGTCTATGACAACTTCTTCACCAAGTTCACGTATAAGAACATAATACCCGTATCTCAATCCGCTTATACGGTCAGCCTTTAAATTCGGAGCGGATCTGATTTTTAGTCCTTCCGGCGAATTAACAAACATGCCTTCAGAAAGGCTTCCGTCTGCAGTATAAAAATCCGCTTTACCGGCAAAAGATAAGGAAACGCCTGCAAATAAAAATACGGCGATTAAAAAAACAACTTTTTTCATAATAACTTCCTGATTTGAATTTTTTTTAATTAAGTGGCCTGACCCGTACTGTATTTCCTTCTACAGAAACGACAGTACATATCGTGCCGCAGGGAATGCTTTCGTCATCGGGATTTTCCAGGGCAGCACTCCACAGGATTCCCCCGGAAGATTTTACGCTGCCCTTTTTAAATTCTGATATTTCATCAACTGCAACCACCTGCTGTCCGATGATTGCCGCAACATTGGTCACTTCCTTTCCGACTTTAAGCTTTTTTACCGCAAAAGGTCTGGTAAAAAAAATCAGAACGATGGTGATAATCAAAAAAACAATAAGCTGCCAGACAAAAGGAACAGGCGTAAACGACAGAAAAACCATAAGCAGAGCCGCAATTGCAGGCCATATGGTAGTCAGTGCAAAAGTTAAAGCTTCTGTTACGGTACATATAATTACTACAGCAAGCCAGAACCAGTAAAGATGGGAAACAAAATATTGAATCATAATTAAATGATATAACTAAAAGTCAGGATTTAGCAATTAAATTATTAAGATAATTAATTACTTTCTTTTTATCTCCGCTCCATTGAGGTTCTACAAGAAGTTTTTTTGAGCCGTCTCCAGTCATTCTGTGAATTACAGTTTCAGAAGGAAGAATTTTCAGGCATTTAATTACAAGATGACAGTATTCTTCCATAGTAAATATTCTAAAGGGCTTTATTCTGAATTCTTTTTCCAGCGCAGTATTTTTCAGCACATGAAGAAGCTGTATTTTTATTCCCTCAAGTACGGGATTAAGCTGAGAAAGATACCTGACGGTATCCAGCATCATGTCCTCACTTTCTCCGGGAAGTCCTAATATTACGTGAACAATGACTGTAATTCCCGCATTGCGTAAAACTCTGTAAGCCTTTTCAAAAACCTCCAGCGTATATCCCCTGTTAATGCGTCGGGCAGTTTCTTCATGCACAGTCTGCAATCCCAGTTCAACCCATACAGGTTTTATGGCAGAAAGTTTTTTTAACATTCCGACAACTGAATCATCAATGCAGTCCGGTCTGGTGCCAAGAGAAAGAATTACAATTTCAGGACGAAAAAGTACTGAGGAATAAAGTTCATACAGCCGGTCAGGATCCCCATAGGTATTTGAATAGGACTGAAAGTAGGCAATATATTTTCTCTGATTTTCCGGAATGGATTTGGGAAACTTTCCATTAACTTTTTTCTTTGCTTCATCAATATCACTTGTTGCAAAGTCTCCGCTTCCCCCTTCAGAACAGAAAGTACATCCTCCGTAAGAAATTTTTCCGTCCCGGTTAGGACATGTACATCCGGATGTTAGGGACAGTCTGTAAACCTTAGTGCCGTATTTTTCTTTCAGCCATTCATTAACCGTTTTTATTCTCATCATCTGAATTATTCCACATTGAACTTCACAGGTCTAGTATAGTTATTAAAGAGCTGATGAGGACATAAAAAAAATTGATTCAGACTTAAAAAAAATTTTTTCTTGACTGGTGAATTTTATGGACTTAACATTTTGTTTACATAAGGAGGATTACATGACATTAAAAAAAGTTTTGTCCTGTACAGCCGCACTGCTTACGGCAGCTGCAATTTCACTTACTGCAGAAGACTACACTTCTGCAAACTGGATGTCACAAATAAGTGACTCAACTCAACTGTCAGCCATTTCAATTCCGGGAACACATGATTCAGGAGCCACTTATGAAAGTATTTCCGGAACTGCTAAATGCCAGAGTCTTGGAATATCAGACCAGCTGGAAGCAGGCATACGTTACCTGGACATAAGATGCCGCAATTATGAAGATGCTTTTGTAATTCATCACGGTTCCGTGTACCAGCATTTAAACTTTGATGATGTACTTACTGCCTGCAGAAATTTCCTTTCTGAAAATCCTACAGAAACAATCATCATGTCCGTCAAGGAAGAATACGATGCTTACGGAAATTCTAAATCCTTTGAGACAGTTTTTCTTGAATATATGAACACTTATTCAAATCTGTTCTGGACCCACTCCTACATTCCTGCAATCGGTGACGTCAGGGGAAAAATCGTTCTCTTAAGAAGATTCAGTGCCGCAACCTGGCCTTTAGGACTTAATGCCTCAAGCGGCTGGGGAGACAACACAACCTCAACCATCAGCTATTCAAACTGCACGTTACGAATTCAGGACAGCTATAAAGTAGGAAACAACTCCAACAAATGGTCTGCGATTACTTCACTGTTTTCAGAAGCCCTGAGCGGTTCTTCTTCAACAATGTATCTTAACTACACAAGCGGATACAAATCCTTTTTAGGAATTCCAAACATTCCGTACGTTTCCAATACAATCAACAGCAAGCTTTCTTCATACCTTTCCGATGCATCAGGCCGCTACGGTACTGTAATTATGGATTTTGCAACGGCAGATCTGGCAGAACTTGTTTATGAAACAAATTTCTAGCCCGGGATGAATCTTTATAAGGAGGACTTACATGAAAAAATTTCTTAAAGCTACTGCAGCAGTTTTTTTGACTGCTTTGTGCATTTCTGCATTTTCCTGCAGCGGTCAGAGTTCAGAAGAAGCTTCTGCCGTTCTTACTGACGGTACTACAAGCTACACTTTTTACAATGACGGAAACTGGTCCTGCAGCTGTGATTCAAAAACAATTGCAAAGGGATCATATTCCGGAACTGCCGGAAAAACTTCAGAATTAAACATTTATTTTGAAAAAATTGACAACGGTTCCGGACTGGAAGCCTGCGCATTATCTGCAGTGATTCAGATAAAAGACGGAATCTATAATGACGGAGACAGCGTTTACACGCTGAACTGATTTTTTTTACAACTGCTTAAAATCGTAAGATTTCTTACTGATTATAAAAGTTTTTTAGGAAGAAAAAAACTTTTTAGCCCTGACAAGGTACTGTCACGAAGTCCGGCAATAAAACTACTGCTTTTATTTTTTACTGCCGGGCTTCATTTTTTTTCAGCTGATTTTTCCCAGTTCCTTACACTCTGCAAGAGCAGCTTCATCTGGAGTAAGCTGTGCTTTCAAACCTTCTCCGTTAAGAACAACTGCACCGGCTGCAGAAAGACGTTCAGTCCAGGTTCTGAGCCACTGACCGTCACCCCAGTCATAGCTTCCGAATACTGCAACTTTCTTTGAAGAAAGTGACGGTTCAAGTCCGGCATAAAAATCTTCCATAGAGTCTTCCAGAACTTCATCACCCATTGCAGGACTTCCCAGAATTATTACATCACAGGATGCAACTTCTGCCGCATCTGCCTCTGAAGCCTGTGCAAAAACAAGTTCTGCGCCGCTTTCTTTTACACCCTCTGCAACGGCATTTGCCATAGCTTCAGTGTTACCTGTAGTGCTTGCATAAATGACTGCTTTTTTCATTCAGCAAACCTCCTTCAATATGTTTGTCTTATATTTCGTGCTGATATCCACCACGTTATAACCCTTATCAAAAAGTTCACAGCATTCAGAGGAACATCTTTTATATTCATTCATTTTCCGGCAGGCGCTCTCAACATCTCCATAAACTGACCAGCAGCCGGTATACTTGCATCCCCTTCCGCCGTAACGCTCAAAGGCAAGGACGTCTTCCAGAGGATACCCGAGAAACAGTCCTACTTCATGAGGAAACCCCTTTGAAGAATTACTGCAGAGCCGTCTGAACAGTTCATGGAGAAGTTTTTCCGTTCCTTCAGTTACAGGATAATCTTTTGATTCAAGATATTTAATGCAGTTCAAATTACATACAGTTTTTTCAAGAAGTTTTTCATCATAAGCAAAAATCAGGAAAGTACACAAAGTCTTAAGAACAACAAGACGTCTTCCCACTTCAGAAAGTTTTTTATTCCATTCTTTTATTCTTGAAAACTCCCGCCGGCAGGTCTGTTCATCCATGGAAAACAGGCAGGAGGGTTTTATTCCGCAGAGGGCAGGAGAAGCAAGATGCAATACCACTTTATCAAAACTCATTCCGTCATCCGTTAAAAAAAAAGCAGGTGTATGAGAGTTTCTTTTGTGGCTGTGTAAGGAGAATACGAACATACACCCGCTTAATTTCGAGGTTAGTAGTTAGTTTTATCTAACTGTGGTTACTATACGCTAACTCTAATTTTTAGTCAATACTTTTAAATAAAATATCTATAAAAAAAGGCTGATAACTGCAGAGAGTATCAGCCCATAAATACGAAAGTAAAAAAATTATTTCGTTACGTTAAACTTAAAGAAGAGGACATCGCCGTCCTGAACCACATAGTCCTTTCCTTCCTGACGGTACTTGCCTGCAGCCTTAATCTCAGCCTCACTTCCGTACTGACGGAGATCGTCAACTGTATAAGCTTCTGCCTTAATGAATCCTTTCTCAAAGTCTGTATGAATTACACCTGCAGCCTGGGGAGCCTTGTCTCCGGCATGAATGGTCCATGCACGGCATTCATCCGGTCCGCCTGTAAAGAAAGTCCTGAGGCCCATAAGATGATATACATGGCGTGCAAGTACAGAAAGTCCGCTTTCTTTAAGTCCAACGGCATCCATAAATTCCTTGCGGTCATTTTCATCAGTAATATCTGAAAGGTCTGACTCAAACTTTCCGCAGATAACGATTACTTCTGATTTTGTCTCATCAGCAATCTTTTTTACGGTTTCTACATACTTGTTTGTTCCTTCAGAAATAGTGTCTTCATCAATATTGCATACAAATACCTGAGGCTTGATTGTCAGAAGATGAAGGTCATATACAGCAGTTTTTTCTTCATCAGTAAGATCTGCCATGCGGGCACACTTACCTTCCGTAAGGAGAGGCTTTATTTTTTCTACTGCACTGAAATAAGGTGCAAGACGTTTTTCTTCATCTTTTCCCAGGGCACGAATCTGTTTAGTAATTTTTTCTGCACGCTTGTTGATTGTATCAAGATCAGCCTGTGCAAGCTCAAAGTCAATAGTAAGAATATCGCTTTCAGGATCAATAGGAGCATCTGTTTTTGCATCCTCACGAACATGCTGAATGTCAGGATTATCAAAACAGCGTACTACATGAGCAATTACTGCAGTTTCACGAATATTAGCAAGGAACTGGTTTCCAAGACCTTCTCCCTTTGAAGCACCTTTTATAAGTCCTGCGATATCAACAAAATCAACGGATGCAGGAATCTTCTTCTTAGGCTGAAAAACACTTGCCATAAAATCAAGACGTTCATCCGGAAGATCAACAACGCCTGTATTAGGATCAATCGTACAGAAAGGATAATTTGCAGCTTCAGCCGGAGCCTTTGTAAGCGCACTAAAAATAGTAGACTTTCCTACATTAGGAAGTCCAACAATACCACAAGTAAGTTTCATATATATACCCTGATAAAAAAAATCTTAGAGACAATATAAAACTTTTACGCATTTTATACAATTCTAACCGCAGTGAACCGGACTTCAGTGCTTCGGATTTACAGGCTTTTCCTCTTCATAATCAATTACAGACTTTGATGCTATGAACCTTCCGTATTCTGCCTTCCACATAAGATGGGCATCACTTTTGTCATAAGCGTCCAGAGCCGACTTATCCATATCAATCTGAATCATAATATCAGACCTGCCGTCCATATTATTACAGTTGCGGAACACCTTTACGGAATGAATGCCTTCAATTTCAAGACATTCATCAAAAAGCTTTTTTATCTGCATGATGAAGGAATTTTCTATCTTCATCGAAATATCCGGATTGAATTTTACAATTATACAGTGCTTCATGATTAACCCCCTGAAAGGCATTTGATTAAAGGCCTGCATTCCAGAACCTGCTTAAAAAATTATAAAGCACTTTCTTAAAACTTTAAAACTTTTTTTTCATACTAAAAACAAAAAACCGTCCGCAGTCATACTTCAATATATGACAGGGACGGTTTATGCACGGCTTATTCTTTTTTTATTACATGCAGGTATATCCGCCGTCTACCGGAAGATTTACGCCTGTAACATAAGTTGAAGCCGGACTTGCAAGGAATACTGCGGCACTGTCAAGTTCACCTTCGTTTCCATAGCGTTCCATAGGAATCATTGTCTTTGCATTCTGCTGGAAGAAATCTGAATCAAGAGTTTCTTTTGTAAGAGGTGTGTAAAAATATCCAGGGCAGATTGAGTTTACAGTAATATTGTATTTACCCCATTCTGCTGCAAGGGCACGGGTAAGGTTTACAACACCGCCTTTTGCTGCATGATATGGAGCTGAACCTGCAATCTTGTTTCCTACAAGACCATACATTGAAGCGATATTGATTACGCGGCCGTACTTTGCAGGAATCATTGCTTTCTTTGCAACTGCACGGGCAACCTTGAAGGTTCCGAAAAGATCAACATTCATTTCTCCATTGAACTGGTCATCAGTAATGTCTTCTGCAGGAGCAACAGCACCGGTTCCTGCATTGTTGATAACAATATCAATGCGACCGAATTTAGCAAGAACTTCATCTACAGCAGCATTAACCCTGTCTGTATCAGTAATATCACACTGAACGGCAAGGGTTTCAACTTTGTATGTATCAGCAATTTCTTTTGCTACAGCTTCAATCTTATCCTTTCTGCGTGCCATTGCAACGATTTTAGCCCCCTGATTTGCAAGTGCTTTTGCCATCTGAACGCCAAGACCTGTAGAACAGCCTGTTACTACAGCAACTTGTCCGGTCAAATCAAAATAATTTTTCATATAAGCCTCCGTCGGTTTATTTATTCTGACATTATGACAAATTTTGTCATTTTAGTATATAGGTTTACAGAATAATGAAACAGAATCTCATAAAAAAATGAAAAAAAATAAAGCTTTAAAAAAGAAAAACCTGCCCTTCTTAATAGAAAAGCAGGTTTTATATGACCCCGGCGGGGTTCGAACTCGCCACCTTCTGCTTAGGAGGCAGACGCTCTATCCAAAATGAGCTACGGGATCGTATCCGGTATTTTTAACCGGCCTGAATCATACTAGAAAAACTCCCGGTATGACAAGCCTGTAAAAACACCGTCAATCATTAGTCCTTTGCACGTTCTACAAATGAACCGTCACGTGTATCGATAACGATGCGGTCGTCTGTATTGCAGAACAATGGAACCTTTACTTCGATACCAGTATCGAGAGTAGCAGGCTTAAGGGATTTTCCAGAAGTATCTCCCTTAATTCCAGGTTCACAATAAGTAATTGTGCGTGTTACTTTAATTGGAGGATTAACACCAACTGCTTTTCCTTCATAGAAAGTAATTGAAACTTCATAATCATCATCAGGAGAAACATAACCGGCATTGTCTCCAAGGTCTTCCTTAGAAAGAGAAATGTCATCATATGTTTCCTGATCCATGAAGTGATAGTCGTCACCATCAATATATGAAAGCTTAACTTTCTTTTCTTCAAGGTCTACTTCATCAAATTTTTCTCCGGCGTCAAGACCAAGGTCCTGTGTTCCGCCTGTAACAATATTCTTTACACGAAGTTTTACAGTGATACCTGCACGACCTGATTTCTGTCCGAGCATACGCTGAACGATAAAAGGTGAGCCTTCGAACATGAAAGCCGAGCCTACTCTGATTTCATTTGTTGTAATCATAAAACACGTCCCCTAAAAAAATATGTACTTATTATATACAATTAGAAGTAATTTTTCAACACTTCATTAAGATGTACGGTGAGATTTCCGTTGGAAACAGCAGCTCCGGCAAATTCAGAAAAAGCATCCTTCAAAGCTGAATATTCATCAAAAAGATAAAGAAGTTCATTTACAGCAAAGTCTTTGTCTTCAAGGCATTTATATTCCTCAGGAGTAACTGCATCAAGAGCTTCACTGCAAATCTCATCATGAAGCTTAAGATTATAGCCCAGTACAAATCTTCTGAACCGCTTAAAAAGCTGTCCGTCTGAAAAATAAGGCTTTAACCTTAAAAGAAAGGCTTCCAGTTTTACAAGATGAAACTGTCCTTCCTGAGGATAGATGTCCCAGACAAAAGGTTTTCCGCATAAAGCTGCCCTGCTGAAAGAATCTTCCCCCCTGATGAAATTAAAATCCATGAGACATAAAAGGGCATCCCAGGAAGTCTGACACATATATGGAAGTTTCTGAATCTTTACGTGACTTAACCCCGCGGCAGCTTCCACGACAGAATCAAAACTAAGTCCGGGAGCTGCAAAAATCCTTACATTCTTTTTTATCACTGCAGAAAACTTTTCAAGGGCAGCGGCAAGAACGGAAAAATCTCTTTTATAGTTAAAGACAAGCACATTAAAATCTGAAGAAGTTTTTATTGCACTGAAGGACTCTTGAGGAATAAGTCCTTCAATTTTATTTAAGGCAGCAGATGCAGAGCTGAGGTTTTCAGTAAATGAAGAATCCAGTACAAGTCCCCCTGTTTTATCAGTAAAGCCAGGCATGAAATTTATTTTCTTTACGGAACTGCTTCTTGTTCCGCTTTTAAGCAGATGAAAATCATCAGCCCACTCTTCTGCCGTCAGATACTCAACGTTTACGATAAGGCATTTTCTGTTTTCTGAATCAAAGAGAAGCTCATCAAGCCACTCAGGACGTCCGCACTGAAAACATTCAAGAATAACATCGGGAAAATTTTTACTGATAAAGCCGGATGCTTTTTCTGAGGCATTCCAGTCAAGTATATTCCAGCCGCAGCATTTCTGAATGCTTTTATCAGGAGATACGGAAGGACAAAGTTTTGAAAAGGAATCAAGATTGCTTACCGCAAGAGTAAGTTCATAATCTTCAGGATACAGTTCTGAAAGTGATCTGGACAGTCTGTATACAAAACCTATGTCACCGTAATTATCTACAACCCGGCACAGAAGAAGTATTTTTTTCATGAAATATTTGTAGCCCATAAATAAAAAAAATTCAAATTCCTAAAAAAAATCCTGCAGAAAATGGTGATTTTAAAAATTCAGTTCAAATATATATAGGGAAGTTCAAAAAAACTTTTTATCAGTTTTTTGGATTGTCTGAAAAAATGCCGGGAATTTGCCTGATTATATTCAGAAGTTTCCGCACGGGAGGTTTTATGGAATCAGAAATATGCATTTATACTTTTTCTCCATTCGGATTTGAAGGTTCACTTGTTACAGTTGAAGTCGACTTGCGCCGGGGAATACCGGCTGTTGACATTGTGGGGCTGGCAGACGGAGCCGTCCGGGAATCAAGAGAAAGAATGAGGAGTGCTGTCATCAACTCAGGGTTTGATTTTCCCTGTGAACGGGTTCTCATAAGTCTTTCGCCCTCTGATCTGAAAAAAGAAGGTGCAGGTTTTGATCTTCCGCTTGCACTGGCTGTTCTCATTCAGAGTAAAAAAAATGATTTCAAATTTATAGAAGAAAACATTATGGTCATGGGGGAACTGGAACTTAACGGAAATCTCAGACCCGTAAGGGCCGTACATGCAGCTGCAGCCACGGCAGCTTCTTCAGGAATAAAAATGTGCATAGTTCCCTATGAAAACGCAGAAGAAGCAAGAGCTGCAGGCAACATGAAAGTATTCGGTGCAAAAAATCTTACTGAAGCTTTCAGCGCATTGAGTAATGCAGAACTTTTCAGTTCAAAAAAACAGATCAGAAACCTTAATTCACTTCTTGTTTCTGAAGAAGGAATGATAGAAAAGCACGGCATTCTTTTTGCACCGGTAGAAAAGGGATTTGAATACGGAGAAATAAAAAACCAGAAAGAACTCATAAGAGCCGTACAGATTGCTGCCGCAGGAGGACACAATCTTCTTGCCTATGGAGCACCAGGCTGCGGAAAAACCCTTTCGCTGCAAAAGTTCAGTGCCCTGCTGCCCCTCCTTACTCCTGAAGAATCAGCCTCTGTAACGAGAATCCATTCCATTGCGGGACTGCTGAGTAAAGGCAGTTCGATAATAAGAAAACCTGTATTCCGTCAGCCTCATCAGACTGCAAGCATAGAAGGAATGTGCGGAGGAGGAAGCCAGTGCAGACCTGGAGAAATTTCTCTGGCTCATAACGGAGTACTTTTTCTTGATGAAGCTTCTGAATTCAAGTCATCCGTATTACAGATGCTCAGGGTACCTCTTGAGAGCAGAACCATAACTATCAGCAGAGCAGGAAGAACGACAGTTTACCCGGCCGACTTTCAGCTTCTGATGTCTGCAAATCCATGCCCCTGCGGGAATTTTGGCTCTAAAGAAAAAATATGTCTGTGCTCTGCCCGTTCCGTAGAACAGTACTGGAAGAAATTTTCCGCACCCCTTCTTGACCGGGTAGACATACGGATTAGAGTCGATCCGGAAAGACAAAGTTCCGGACCTTCAAGAACAACCGATGAACTAAGGGAAGAAATCGCACTGGCCGTAAGCATACAGCGGCAGCGGCAGGGAAAAAGAAACAGCAGGCTGCTGCCTTCCGACATCGAAAAAATCTGCATAACTGACAATGAAGCAAAAAAACTCCTTGACGAGGCAGCTGAAAAATATGAGTTCTCTCCAAGAGCCGCTGCGGGCTGCCTTAAAGTTTCAAGGACAATAGCAGACATGAAAGGGCTTAAGACAATAAACGGAGAATGTATGAAAGAAGCCGTCCTGCTTCGAAAAAATGAAAACCTTATTGCAGGAATGCTGTAAAATAATAGAAAGCAAGCTCGACTTTCTTTCTATTATTTTCCAAAAAAAACAGCCATCCGGAAAACGGATGACTGTTACTGTTTTACCGCCTCTGAGACTTGAACTCAGACACGCTCGCGCGCAAAAGATTTTGAGTCTTTCGTGTCTACCATTCCACCAAGGCGGCATGCAGGGTTAATATAGCAAAATACCTTAACTTTTGCAAGTAACCCCCCATCATCATTCAGGAGGAATTGAGGTTTTAGAAATGGATGATTTTCAATATAATTGTCTTCTGGAAACATTCAGAAAGATTTCAAGACAGGCAGGATTATTTTTTATGGATACAGCTTCCGACACACAGCCGGATTCAGAACTTCTGAGAAAAGCAGCAGCAGTTTTAAAAACAACATTCGGATACGAATCATTCAGGCCGCTTCAAAAAAACGTCATCTCAAACATTCTCGAAGGAAGGGATACTCTTGCCGTAATGCCTACAGGAGGAGGCAAATCCCTGTGCTATCAGATTCCGGCTCTGATATACGGAGGGCTGACAGTTGTAATTTCTCCCCTTATAGCACTGATGCAGGATCAGGTTTCTCAGCTGAAAGAACTTGGAATAAAAGCCGCATTTCTTAACTCCAGTCAGGATTACGATGAATATGTAAAGACCTGTTCCAGAATAAAAAAAGGAGAACTTTCCCTTTTATATGTTGCACCGGAACGGTTTTCCAGTGAAAAAATGCAGGAACTTCTGCACTCCAGTTCAAAGGAAATAAACTGCATTACCATTGATGAAGCACACTGCATCTCTGAATGGGGACACGACTTCAGGCCTGACTATCTTGAAATAGCAAAAATAAGAAAACAGTTTCCAAAAGCAGTCTGTCTGGCCCTGACTGCAACGGCTACAGCCCGGGTACGTCAGGATATCGTAAGGCTTCTTGAGCTGGATAATCCGGAGATACTCATATCTTCCTTCAACAGAAAAAACATTTACCTTGAAGTCCGGCGTAAAATAAATGCCCTTGAGCAGACGGTTACGTACATAAGGGAGCACGAAGGACAGAGCGGAATAATTTACTGTTTTTCAAGAAAGCAGGTGGAAGACCTTTGTGAAAAACTGAACGCCTCAGGAATCACTGCCTCCTGCTACCACGGCGGTATGAGTGATGCACAGAGAACTGCAAGTCAGGAAGATTTCATCAGGGATAAAGTAAATGTAATGGTTGCTACCGTAGCCTTCGGAATGGGAATAAACAAACCGGATGTCCGCTACGTAATTCATTATGACATGCCCCGGTCCATCGAACAGTATTATCAGGAAATAGGAAGAGCCGGAAGGGACGGATTGCCTTCATCAGCCCTTCTTCTCTTCAGTCAGGGAGACGTTCATAAAATACGCTGGTTTATGGAAGAAAACTCATCGTCAGAAGGAAGCGAAGAACTTCTCAAAACGATGATACGCTTTGCAGAAAGCAGAACCTGCCGCCGGAAGATACTGATGGAATACTTCGGAGAAAGCTACATTCCGGAAGAAGAAAATAAATGCTGCTGCGACATATGCACGGAAGGTCCGGGAGAAGAAAAAAACGTTACGGAACCTGCCTGGAAATTTCTTTCATGCATTCTCCGCACGGGGGAGCGTTTTGGAACAGGATATATAACAGACGTGCTTACCGGGTCCAAAAACCAGCGCATCTATGAAAACGGACACAACAGAATTTCTACCTACGGAATCGGAAGGGAATTAAGCCGGAATGACTGGAATGAACTGGCCTCCTGTCTTATAGAAAGAGGATATGTTTTCAGATCCAGTGAATATCAGGTACTTTATGTTACGGAAGAAGGACGGGCAGCCTTAAAAAACAGAGATGAAATTTTTCTGCCGGTACACTTTTCCGGAGAGAAGAAAATTCCTAAAAACAAATTCATACTCATTAAAAAACCGTCTTCAGAGTTTAAAACCGATGATGAAGAAAGCCTCCTCATTGAACAGGAACTCAGAAAATGGAGAAAAAAAGTTGCGGAAGAACTTAATGTTCCGCCCTATGTAATATTCGGAGACAGAACATTATTTTCAATTGCAGAAAACAAGCCGAAAAAAGAAGCCGAACTTCTGAACTGCTATGGAATCGGAAAAAGCAAGACAGAAAAGTTCGGCTGGAATATTCTCAGAATAGTAAAAAACTCTCTGAAAAACAGTTCTGCGAATTAGAGAAAACTTTTCCTAAGAGAAAAGCCTGCGGCATTCAAGGTAAAAACGTTTTTCACTTGCTTCACCCATACTGAAGCTTTTTCTCGGAAGAGGTCCGGTAGTTCCTATTGTGGCAAAGAATGTATCTTTAGCTACAGGAGGAAGAAGAACTGATACGGTATCTGCCTTCTTTCCAAGACGGAATACTTCGTCACTTCCGTGAATATAGTCAATGTCTACATTAAAACCGGCAGCTTTCTTTGAAGCAATAAATTCATCTACAACAGGCTGGAAGCGGCTTACCGCAAGTTCCGTTACAGAAGTATCAAGGAAAATATAACTGTCCCTTCCCTCACTGCAGCTGACAAAACCGAAACCAGCTTTAGATTCACGAACCTTCTTCTCAAGTTCAGCACCGTCATTACAGTGAATGACAGTTCCGCCTAAAGAAGACTTTACTGCAGTACAAAGTTCCTCTGCAGATACATTAAACAGAACGCGGTGAATAGGTTCAAACGTAAGTCCTGTATCATAAATGTTTACAATTTCTACAAGAGCATAGCGAACCGGGCTTTTATTTATTTCGCTTTCCGGAACACCAGCCTTCATGCATTCCTGCCTGTATTCATCCCATACAGCCTTTGCAGTGGCAAGAGAATGATTTCCGTCTCCCACAGCAAAGAGGAATACGCTTGAATCTTTCTGAGTACCGGCTTTTTTTAATGACTCAAGGGCTTCATGAACTTTATCAAGATTCTTATCCTTAATTTTCCATCCGGTAATATGACCGGAATCAAGCATAAGGTCGCCGTCATAAACAGGTTCTGATTCTTTTGCTTCTTTACCTGCAGCTTCTACAAGAATGTGCTCAGGATCATTAACAAGAAGCATTATATGAGGAAGTTCCAGAGGTGCATTTTTTCTTATTTCTTTTCTTGGCGGAATACGGTCTACGATAGTAGCCTCTGTTGCACGGATAAGGGCTTTACTGAAAGGTTTCCATTCATAACAGTCAAGATCTATCGCACATACAAGACCGTGCCTGATTCTTCCGTAACCGGTTTTGCGCTCTACATAAATGAAACATTCATCCCCTTCATCGAACACATCACCGTTAATGTAGTCTTTCATTGTTGAACGGATTTTTTCTATTCTTTTCTGTCTGTCAGGAGAAGAAAGATATACTTCAGGAAGAATAAGATTCAGAGCAGAAGGTTTTCCTGAAACAGCATTTTCAACCCGCTTCCAGTATTCTTCATCCTGTGTATACTGATCACAGGCAATCACACTCCATGAACTGAGGTCCTTATTTTTAGGAAGGAGAATCTCAGGAACTTTTACGCCGAATTCTTCAAAATTTTTCATAACTGAAAGTATGCCGAAATTCCCTTTACATGTCAAAAAATTTATTCCATATTTAGTGTATGAAATTAACTCAAGGTTTAAGTCAGCAGTTAAAGCAGCAGCAGATTCTCTCACAGAAACAGATTCAGTCCCTGAAAATTCTTTCCATGTCAGCTGAAGACCTTGAAAAAGAAATGTACAGAGCCGCAGAAGAAAACCCTGCCCTCATCATAAAAAATTTCCGCCGGTCAGAAATACGCTCTTCATCAATAGTTTCTCACGCTTCAGAAATAGAATCTGACAACAACATTAAACTTCTTGAATCAAAAGAAGATTTCAGGGAAAGCCTGCAGCATCACCTCATGAGCCAGCTGAACCTCATCAAGCTTTCAAAAAGCGAACACCAGCTTGCATCCCGGCTGATTCATCATTTAGACAACAAGGGATTCATGGTTTACAACAGCATGAACTTTCTTGATAAAAAAGATCCCCTTCAGAACAGGGAAATGCTGAAGAAAGTAACCGACATCATCCAGCACCTTGATCCTGTAGGAACATGTACAAAAAACTTTGAAGAAAGCCTTCTGGTACAGGCAAAGGACAAACCGGAACCAAACAGGATGGCTCTTTTTATTCTGGACGGACACTTTTCTTTTCTTGATCCGCTTAACATAAAACTGATATGCGAAAAACTTAATAAATTTGCCCGTACGCAAAAAAAACTGTTTGCCCTTGATGAAAAGTCAAAAGCCTTCTACGAAAACTTCAACGCAACTGAGGAAGAAGTAAAGGAAGCCGTGGCATTCATACAGAAACTTAATCCCTACCCCGGTGCCGCCTATTCAACGGAAGGAACAAACTATATCAGCGCAGATGTAACCATAACGGAAAGCAATGAGTATACGGCACATGATGATTTTGCCAGGGGAATAATAAAAAATGACAGCGGCTGCTTTAAAATAAAAGTCGGAGCAGAAACTGAACCTGAAATCTACATAGATCCGAACCTGAAAAATAAAGACTCAAAAGATATAAAAGAAAGCATAAAGAAAGCCAAAGAATTTCTTGACAGCCTTAAATACAGAAAAAGCACACTGCTGACTGCCTGCTGCTATATTGTAAAAAAACAGATGGATTTTTTCAGACACGGTCCCGGAAACCTTCATCCACTGTCCCAGAAAGATCTTGCAAAGCTCCTCAACCTGCATGAAGCCACCATAAGCCGTATGGCAGGAACAAAATACATTCAGTGCAGTTTTGGCCTGATTCCCATAAAGCAGTTTTTCACAAATGCCGTATCAAAAAATCCTGATGATAAAAACTCCCTCAGTCAGGACCAGGTGATGTTTGCCCTTAAAAAAGTTATTGAACTTCACCGCAATGACATTAAAAAACCCAGCGACCAGACTCTTACGAAAATACTCAATCAGCAGGGAATAAAAATAGCCCGGCGCACTGTGGCTAAATACCGGGCTAAACTTAATATTGAATCATCCTACAGCAGATGATTCCGGCAATATAAATGCAGGAAGAATATTATTTCTTTTCCTGAATCTTATCCTTTTCCTTTTTGATTTTGGTGTCAAGAATGTCCATCAGTTTATTAACGGCTGCAGCAAAGTCAAAGTCGTCACTTGTTACATGAGCATTTGCACCCCAGCGGAAGTTAATCGTTACATCAAAATAATACTTTTTGTCTTCCTTAACGTGCATAATAAGGTCAACAATGAGATTATCAGCATAAGCTATGCGCTGAAGCTTTGATTCAATTAAATCCGACTGATCTTTTTTTAAAGAAAATCCCTGTGCTGAAATTGATTTTGTCATATCGTTTTTCTCCCTTAAATATTTTTTATAAATCGGAAAAACACATCCGCACGAGAGGTTCATCCGAACTTGATTAAATTATACACCGGGAATTCTTAAAAATCAAAAACAATTTAAAGAATATACAAAAATGAAATTTCCTGAAAAAACAGCTGTTTTCAAAGTTTCTCAAGTCTTTTTTTACAGACAGCCTTCTCTTTTCTGTAAACAAAAAGAAAAACAATAAAATGTACGGCAAAAGTAAGGAACCAGGAAATTGGATACGAAAGAAAAACCACAAAGCAGCTGTGGAATTCAGGTATTTTGAATATCGTTGCAATCCACAGGATTCGGCTTCCGCAGGCTCCAAGCATTGAAACCGCCATAGGCATGACGGAATGTCCCATTCCCCGGATAATACTTCCCGTTACATCCATGATTCCGCACAGGGCATAAGTCGTACATATGACTTTAAGACGGATGACGCCTTCATGTATTACCAGGGAATTTGTATTGTAAAAGCCTATGAGAATCTTTCCGAGAAGAAAAACCGTATTTCCAAATATGAATCCTATAAAAAAAACAGTAAGAAGAGATACCCGCGTCACTTTTTTTATCCGGGCAAAATCCTGCTTTCCCATATTCTGGGAAACAAAAGTGAGGGTTCCCTGGGAAAAACCGTTCATCGCTATATAAACGAAGCCTTCGATATTTGCAGCTGCAGAGTTTCCGGCAACAGTAATGTCTCCGAAGGAATTTACGGCACGCTGTATTATGACATTGGAAAGGGAAAAAACGATTCCCTGAAATCCGGCAGGAAGACCGATTTTTACTATCTGGGTCATAATGGGAAAATTCACTCTGAGACGGCTGAAATCCAGATGAAATTCATCATTTTCCTTTACGAGACACATAACGACAAGAAAAGCTGCAATTCCCTGACTTATAACAGTAGCAAGGGCAACTCCCGCAACACTCATCCGGCATACTATGACAAAAAAAAGATTCAGGATTACATTTATTATTCCGGCTATAAAAAGAAAATACAGAGGACGCTTTGTATCACCTTTTGCCCTTAAAAGAGCACTTCCAAAGTTATAAATAATTGTAGGAATTATTCCGCCAAAATAAATGCGCAGATACAGTGAAGAAAGATCCAGGACATTTTCAGGTGAATCCATCCAGATGAGAATTGTCTTTGAAAGGAATACTCCTGCAAAAGTCAGCAGCAGACCGGAAAACAGGCTTAAAACCATGGAAGTATGAACAGTATCTGATACCCTGTCCTTCTGTCCTGCTCCAAAAAATCTTGCAGCAGTTACGTTCGCACCGATTGAAAGCCCAATAAAAAGATTTACGAGAAGATTTATGAGGGAACCTGTGGAACCTACGGCAGCAAGAGCATTTTTTCCGGCAAAACGCCCTACAACAATTACATCTGCCGCATTAAACAGAAGCTGGAGTACGCTGGAAAAAATAAGGGGAACCGAAAAAGCTGCAAGTTTAAAAAAAACGCTTCCTTCAGTCATATCAATCTTATTGGATTTCTGCTGCATTTTTTTATCATAGCGCAAAAGAACAGTTGTTTAAATAAGATAAAAAAAGTAAAATCCATATTATCATGAAAAAATATTTATCTGATTTGCTTAATACATTTGAAAATACCATCGTTGCAGAAGACGGAAAAACAGAACTTGCTCCGGGTACTGCACTTAAATCCGCACAGGCAGCCTGCATTTCTTCACTGGCCTTTGACAGCCGGCAGGTAAAACCGGGAAGCCTGTTCTTTGCACTTCCGGGAACTCATACTACAGGAAATAAATTCATTGCTGACGCCGTTAAAAACGGAGCCTGTGCAGTTGTATTTGAAGGAGAATTTTCTGAAGAAGAAAAAAATGCAATTGCAGCAGCTACTGCTTCCTCAAAACAGCAGACAGTGTTCCTCAAAGTTGAATCAAGCCGCTTTGCCATGAGTCCGGTTTCTGCAGCATTCTATGACTATCCTTCAAAAAAGCTTGTAATATACGGCGTAACCGGGACAGAAGGAAAATCCTCAACCGTTGCATTCATCTGGCAGCTTCTCAGGGCAAGGGGAATAAAAGCCGGATTCATATCTACAGTTCAGTACTCACTTGGAGAGGATGCCATTGACAATCCCCAGCATCAGACTACACCGGAAGCTCCGATAGTACAGCGGGAACTTTACGAAATGCTTGAAAACGGATGTACCCATGCCGTAGTCGAAAGTTCTTCCCACGGACTGAGCACAAGAACAAACCGTCTGGGAGACGTACTTTTTGATGTTGCCGTATTTATGAACGTAACCCTTGAGCATCTTGAATTCCACGGAACCTACGAGCAGTACAAAAGTGACAAGGCTAACCTGTTCAGAGCCCTTGATAAGCATGACCACGAAAAAATCATTGCCGGGAAAAAAGTTACGGTACCAAGTTTCGGCATAGTAAATCTGGAAGACCCTGCCGCAGTATACTTTAAGAAAGCAACAACTAAAAAAACATTCGGTTTTACGACAGAAGGCAAAGCCGGAAAATCAGCCGGTGAAGAAATCAACGCACAGCCTCTTCCTCCGGTTCCTTCTGACATTGCATACCTTGCAGCCAGAAACATTGCAAGTGCAAGATACGGCCTTACCTTTACGATTTACAGATTTGAAAACACCCATGATCTGGCAGACAAAAACAGGACCGTACATGTAAAATGCCCTCTTCCGGGAGCCTTCAATGCCTACAACATTATGGCAGCCCTTCTTGCAGTTGCCCTTTCTACGGAATGCACCCTTGAAGATCTTGTTCCAAGCCTCGAGTCCTTTACTCCAGTAAAAGGCCGCATGACCGTAATAGATGAAGGACAGCCTTTTGAAGTCATAGTTGACTACGCCCATACCCCTTCATCCTTCGAAACCATATTTCCTCCGGTAAGAAAACGCTGCACCGGAAAAATGACCTGCGTATTCGGTTCAGGAGGAGAAAGGGATGTAAAAAAACGTCCCCTTCAGGGAGAAATCGCAGGCAGATTCTGTGACAGGGTTATTCTTACAGATGAAGACCCGCGTTTTGAAGACAGCATGGAAATCTTAAACCAGATTGCTTCCGGAGCAAAAAAAGCCGGAAAGACAGAAGGCAAAGACCTCTTCCTTGTACCGGATAGAAAAGCTGCCATACGTCTGGCATTAAAGGATGCCGGAAATGACGACATAATTCTTCTTTTAGGAAAGAGTCATGAAAATTCCATCATCTACAAAGACAAGCCTGTCCCGTATGATGAAATTGCAGAAGCAAAAAAAGCGCTGCAGGAACTTCTCTCTCAGAAGTAATGCTTAAACTAAACAAACAACGGTGTTTCCGTTATAATCTGTTCAACATAATTTATTAAGGAATAAAAAAATGAATATAATTTTAATCTACGGCGGAAAATCTGGAGAACATGAAATTTCCCTGCTTTCCTGTGCCAGCGTTGCCAGGGCTATCAGTTCAGAACACAGCGTAAAAATGATTTCCATTGCAAAAGACGGAAAATGGTATCTTGAAAATGACAGCGTCTTTAATGAATTAAGAAACAATCCTGACGCAAAACTTTCCGTTCATGCCGATGAAAAAAACGCAGTTTCCATTTTTCCAGGAAACAGCAGGAACAGTATCTTCTACGCATGCGGCTCCTTCATTCCATGTGACGCAGTTTTTCCGGTAATGCACGGAACTTATTCTGAAGACGGAACAATTCAGGGACTTTTTGAAATGGCAGGAATTCCATATGTAGGCTGCGGAGTACTTGCCAGCGCTGCATCAATGGACAAAGACACAACAAAGATTCTATGGAAAGCAGCAGGACTTCCTGTCGTACCGGGAATCTGCCTTACAAGATCAGACGTAAATGATTCAAAGCGCTATGACGGTTTAATAGAAAAAGCCATACAGGAATACGGATTTCCGCTTTTCGTAAAGCCGTGCTCTGCAGGTTCCAGCGACGGTGCATCAAAGGCAAATGACAGGCGTGAGCTTAACGCAGCCCTCATGGAAGCTTTCAACTGGGACAACAAGGTTCTTGTAGAAAAAGCAATTAACGCAAGAGAAGTTGAATGTTCCGTTACAGGCAACTCCATTACGGAAGATTCTTCAGCTGACTGTACTGTACTCAAGGCTTACGGTCCGGGAGAAATCGTTCCAAAACACACTTTCTACGACTACGATGCAAAGTATAATGATCCTGACGGTGCGGAATTAAAGATACCTGCCCTTCTTGATGAAGATAAACTTGAATACATACGGACTACTGCAAAAAAAGCCTATGCAGCAGTTAACGCCTCTGGCCTCAGCCGGGTAGACTTTTTTATCGACAGAGATACTGGAGATACATACCTGAACGAAATCAACACCCTTCCGGGATTTACTTCCATAAGCATGTTCCCGAAAATGTGTTCAGCAGCAGGACTGGAATACACAAAATTAATCGACTATCTTCTTGAAGAAGCCCTGCACGCCTTCAAAGAAAAGGAACGTCTCTGCACCTCCCGTACATAAGGATTTTTTATGAAAGAAGAACTTGATCTCCTGAAATCCCAGATACACAGCCTGATTGAAATTTTTGAAACTTCTGAATGTATCCGCGGTCCGAAAAACTTTGACATTTCAAAAGTAAAGGAATGCTACTTCAAGATGGCAGAATTCATCATGTCAGACAGCGGAGAATGCAGTTCCCTTAAAGAATACCTGGCCGCAACGGATTTTTTTAAGGCACCGGCTTCAACAAAGTTTCACGGAAACTGGGATTCAGGCTTATGCGTTCACACGCTTATGGTTACCCTTCAGGCACTTAGATTTGCAGTACCGGTAGCAGAAAGCTTTCTTTCTTCTCCCCTTGCATCAGTTCCAGGAAGCACATTCCCGTATACGGCAGAAGACGTATTTTTAAGTGCAGTCTGCCATGATTTCTGCAAAGTCGGCAGTTATAAAGTTGAATTCCACAACACAAAGGACATAAACGGCAACTGGACAAAAAAACCGGTATTTAAAGTAAAACCGGAAATGAGGAATCTGGGACACGGAAACGAATCCGTCCTTATAATGCTGAAAACAGTTCCGTCGATGATAAACAGGCGGAACGTAATTGAAGCCGTAAGCCGCCACATGGGATTCAGTGATTTAAGTGAACTGGAACGGTTGAATTACTCAAACTTTCTGCAGAATCCTCTTGTCCTGCTGCTTCAGCTTGCAGATCAAAGTGCAGCTGCATGGTGGGACTGCTGATTTTTTGATATTGAATTCTTAAAGCTGCAACTACTATTCAAAGGAGATTTTTTTATGACACATCATGTATATCCTGAAGGCTGTACATTCAGCACCCTGGAAGATATCCGCGGAAAACACGTAACAGTAATGGGACTGGGACTTAACGGCGGAGGAGAAGCCTGCGTCAGGTTTTTCCTTAAACACGGGGCAATCGTTACAGTCACTGACATGAAATCAGAACAGCAGCTCAAGCCGACTATTGACTCAATCAACAGCGATTCAAAACTTCCCCTTCAGAATCTGAAATATGTTCTTGGTGAACACCGCATTGAGGATTTTGAAAATGCAGACTGTGTAATAAAAAATCCAGGCGTAAAATTTGAAGGAAATAAATATCTCGCAGCTGCTTCCCATATAGAAACAGACATAAGCATATTCCTTCACTTTACCAAAGCTCCGATAATTGCAGTCACAGGAAGCAAAGGTAAATCAAGTACTGTAAGTGCAATAGATTACGGACTCAGGACAGCAGGATTTAAAAGCTTTCTTGGAGGAAACATCACTGTAAGTCCGCTGACTTTTCTTGAACAGACCGACGGCACTACTCCGGTTGTACTTGAACTTTCCTCATGGCAGCTGGCAGATTTAAGGGGAAGAAAAGCCCTTAAGCCAAAAATTGCAGTCATAACAAAAATAGTTCCGGACCATCAGAACTGGTATTCTGACATGGACAGTTATGTAGATGATAAAAAACTGATTTATGCTGACCAGGATGAAAAGGATTTTACAATTTTAGACGGAGATGAAGACGATTACCTTAAGGATTCCCTTTCTCCAAAACCCGGCTGCAGATGCTGGGGAGATCTTTTTGCTTCAGAATCAAAAGCAAAGATACTCCGCTACTCAACTTCCGTTCCAGGCAATTCTTTTGAAGGAGTATACCAGAGAAAACTTCCTTCAGGAAAAACAGAGGGAATTGCCCGGCTCTGTGACGAACTTAAGAGCACGTATGCAAAAACTCATAATCTTTCTGAAGAAAAAATAATGGATGAACTTTTTGTTCCGGGAGACCACATGAGGATAAACGTCCTCAATGCAAGCCTTGTTCTTCACCTTATGGGAGTAGCACCGGAACAGATTATCAGCATTCTTGGAAACTGGAAAGGAATTCCCCACAGGCTTGAAAGATTTCATGAATGGACCTGTCCGGTGGATTCCCGCAGAATCATTTTTTACAACGACAGCTGTGCCACTGTTCCGGAAGCAGCAGCAGCCGCAAGCCAGTCCTTCAATCAAAGCGTAGTTTTAATCACCGGCGGCACGGATAAAAACCTTGACTTTTTACCTCTTGCAAAAACCCTCCACGGAGAAAACTCAACAAAATACATTCCAAAAGAAATCTATCTTCTGTCAGGAACGGGAACAGACAAACTTATTCCTCTTCTTGACGAAAGAAAAATTAAATATACAGGTCCTTTTGATTCTCTTGAAGTTCTGCTGGGAATACTTAAAACTTCCCTCATGTCAAAAAATGCTTCACATGTTTATGGTTCAGCCCATGAAAACCAGTACCTTCCTGTTGTATTTTCACCGGGATGCACTTCCTTCGGAATGTTCTCCAATGAATTTGACAGAGGAAACAAGTTTAAGGACAATGTAAAAAATATTTTCTGACAGAAACCAGGGAGGCAGCTATGGCAGGTCTTTTAGTAGCAGCAGGAATACTTGCTCTCATAATGGGAGTCTATATCTTCATCATCATTTTCAGGATAATGAAGTTCTTCAATCTTCCAGTACTGCAGAAGTCCATAAAAATAATAACTGCAGCCCTGACGTTTACAATTCTCTGCTTAAGTTTTAACCTTAAAACTCATGTGCTTATTTATGTAATGCATTTTCTTGCATTCACTCTTGCAGTTGACATAATTCACCTTCCGGTCAAACATTTTTGCAGGAACAGAAAACCTTCTCTTTTAAGAATACTTCACGGCATAAGAATTTTATGCATCATTCCGGCCGTACTGCTGATCATCGTCAGCACAATTGCATGGTTCAACATGCACAGAATAATAAGAACTGAATATACCGTCACTTCTCCTAAACTTTTACGGGATTATAAAGTTCTCCTTATTTCAGACATGCACTGGGCAACCATTCAGGATACTAAAGTTTTTATAAACACCATTGATAAAATCAACAGTGAAAATGCAGACCTGATTATACTTGACGGTGACATTACGGATGAAAATACTTCAAAAAAAGAAATGCTTAATGTATTTAAAATCCTCGGCAGCCTGAAGGCAAAATATGGAATATATTATGTCTACGGAAACCACGACAGACAGCTGTATACATCTTCTCCGGCTTTCTCCCGGGAAGAACTGGATGAAGCAATCACTGAAAACGGAATAAGAATCCTTCAGGACTATGCAGTTCTTATTGATAAGGATCTTGTCCTTGCAGGAAGGGAAGATTTTTCTATGGACCGTATGGAAAAACGCAGTTCAATCAATGAAATTCTCGAAGGCTTCAGCAGGAACAGTTTTATAATTGTGGCCGACCATCAGCCTAAAGATGTTTCTGCCGTTAAAAAAGCAGGTGCAGACCTTCTTTTAAGCGGGCACACCCACGCCGGTCAGATTTTTCCTGTAGGAAGAATAATGGATGTAGCAGGCAGCTTTACCTACGGAAAATATACCGACGGAAATTTTTCTGTAATCGTTACATCTGGAATTGCAGGCTGGGGATATTCATTCAGGACAGAACGAAACTGTGAATATGCGGTAGTCAATTTAATTAAACAGGACTGACACATGGAAGGCTTCATAAGTCTGGAAAAAGAAAATTCAAGCTTTGCAAAACTTGATACCGGCAGGAAAAATAGAACAGGCTTCAACGAAGTTGTATACTGCCAGGGTAAAACCTCAGAACAGGTTCTTCAGATATTTACAGCCCTTTACAAAAACAACGGTACCGTCATGGGCACGAGGGCATCAGAAGAGCAATACGAAACCCTGCGGCAGCAGTTTTCTGAATGCACTTACGATAAAACCAGCAGGATTCTTAAAATTCAGAAAGACAAAGAAACTCCTGAAGGACTTGTTGCAGTCTGTTCTGCAGGAACCGCTGACATTCCGGTTGCAGAAGAAGCAGCACAAACTGCAGAATATTTTGGCTGTCAGGTAAACCGGTTTTACGACATAGGAGTAAGCGGAATACACCGGCTTATGGCCTGCAAGGACGAAATACAGAAGGCAAATGCCGTTATTGCCGTTGCGGGAATGGAAGGAGCTCTTGCCAGCGTTATCGGAGGTCTTGTAAAAGTACCGGTAATTGCCGTTCCTGTATCAACCGGATACGGAGCAGCCTTTGAAGGATTAAGTGCCCTTCTTACAATGATAAATTCCTGTGCAAACGGAATAAGTGTCGTCAACATCGATAATGGATACGGAGCCGGCTATATTGCAACACAGATCAACCGGCTTGCAGTCAGGGGGAACAAATGAAACAACTGTATTTTGAATGCAGCAGCGGTATAAGCGGAGACATGGCAGTAGCAGCACTTCTTGATGCAGGTGCAAGCGAAGCAAAACTCAGGGAAGCACTTTCTACAGTAAAGCTTGAAGGATATAAAATTCAGATTTCAAAAGTAAAAAAAAGCGGAATCGAATGCACGGACTTTAACGTAATCCTTGACAGCAAAGACTCAGGCCTTGATCATGACATGGAATATCTTTACGGGCATCTTCATAATTCCTCTGAACATCAGCACGAGGAACACCATCATGAACATGAACACCATCATCATGAACACGAAGAACATCATCACCATACTTCCCTTGCAAAAATAAATGAGATTATAGAAGACAGCGGCATTCCTCAAAATGCAAAAGTTCTTGCAAAAAAAATATTCAGCATAATTGCTTCGGCAGAGGCTAAAGCCCACGGAACATCTCCAGAGCTGGTTCACTTTCACGAAACAGGAGGAATTGACTCCATCGTTGACATCATTTCCTTTGCAGTATGCATGGATGACCTTAAAGCCGACAGAGTCTGCATAAAATCAATTTCTGAAGGCTGTGGAACTGTAAGATGCATGCATGGAATACTTCCAGTCCCTGTTCCTGCAACAACATACATTGCAGAAGAACATTCCCTTCCCCTCTGCATCACAAACGTCCAGGGAGAACTGGTAACGCCAACAGGAGCAGCAATAGCGGCAGCCGTCCGTACTGACACTGAACTTCCGGAAACATTCATCATAAAAAAAACAGGTCTGGGAGCAGGCAAAAGAAACCATACGATTCCGTCAATACTCAGAGTAATGATTATAGAACCTTCCCAAAAAGAGGATTCCGTATATAAACTTGAAACGGACATTGATGACAGCACCCCGGAAACAATAGGCTTCGTCATGGATGAGCTTTTAAAAAACAACGCAAAAGAAGTTCACTGCATTCCCTGCTTTATGAAAAAAAACAGGCCGGGATACACACTTGAGGTCATCTGCAGCATAGAAGACAGAAAACTCATGGAAACACTTATTTTTACCCATACGAGCACAATCGGCATAAGGCGTCAGCTTCTGAACAGAACCGTTCTTGAAAGGGAAATGCTTACGGTAAATACATCCTTCGGTCCGGTAAGAGTAAAAAAAATAATTGCACCGGAAAAAATACGTCTTGTCCCTGAATACGAAGATGTTGCAGAAACCGCAAGAAAAAACAACCTGAGTTTTTATGATACATACAACCGTATTACTGCTGAAGCAGAACAAACATACGGATGTTAAAAAAAGGCAGCTGACAGCCATAGACGGCAGCCATAAAGAAAAGGTCCTGATAATAAACAACGTTCATTACCAGGACCCTAAATGAATGCATACAGTTTATACACTGTTTTAGAAAAGCCGTTTAACAGAATCGAACTGTTGACCTGCTGATTACGAATCAGCTGCTCTACCAACTGAGCTAAGACGGCATAAAATGTAAAAAGAATATAGCAGATATTTAAAACTTATTCAAATGGTTTTATCTGCTTTCAGCTTTTCTGAGACAGATTTGAATAGTAAGAATCTACAACCCTCTTCATGTCACGAATATTCATTATATTAATATATCCGTCAAAAAGCTGTATTTTGTCTTTTGCAGCAAGTTTATTAAGTTCTTCCTTAGCTGTTGCTACTGAAATTCCAGCCCAATGAGCAATATCGTTTACAGTAATATTAAAAGTACGGCGCTGATTCATAAGTTCTGATTCAGGAGATACAATACGCTCATCATACATAAGAAAAACATCACAGATCCGGACATTTATCTCCTTTATAAGAATAATTTTAATCGAACGCTGCTGGTCATAAATACGCTTACAGAAAAGCTTAAGAAGATTCATTACAAGATGAGGATTTCCTAAAACAAGAGAAGCAAAATTTTCTTTATTGAATTCCAGAAGTGAAACATCTGTATGAGCAACGCAGGTAGCAGTTCTTGGAGATTTATCAAGAATTGCCATTTCTCCAAAGAATTCTCCCTTGTGAAGAATATCCAGATTTTTATTCTGACCTGTTATGCATTTTACAATCTGAACGTCACCAGACTTAATAAGATAGAAGGTTTCTCCAGGTTCAAACTCAGTAACTATAACCTCTCCCTTCTTGAATTCTTTTGTAAAGCGCTGGAAAATCGGTGCCGAGAACTGTTTAAGAGATGCATCATCCGAAGTATCAACGGAAGAAACAGCAGTCTGCTTATTGTGAGCATCCTGTTCCGCCTTCACTTTTGCATCAGCAAGCAGTTTTTCTGCAGCTTCCTTATTACCTGCATCAGGCATTTTTTCCAGAAGTCTTGTAAGAACACTTGCACAGCTGAAAAACTCATCATCATCATAGAAAGCTTTTGCCACCATCATCATTCCCACATCCTGAGGTATGGCAACTGCATCATTATGAAGGATTGACTGCATTTTATGGTGAATTTCCCTCAGCGTCTTACTGAAAACCCGGAGCATTTTCTCCGTAACATCCCGTTTATTTGCAAAAAGTTTTTCAAATTCCTGGAGGGACATAACTATAACAACAGAGTCCGTAGCAGCATAAGCCGTTACCATATGAGGCATACGTGCAAGAGTACTTTTTACACCAAAAAATTCACCAGGCTTGAGCTTTTCCGTAATCTGCTGCCCTGTTTCTATATCAACTTCCTGATTTAAAATAAGCCCGGATTGAACAATGTAAATGTGATCATCCCTGTCTCCTGAGAAAAAAATTATCGCTCCCTGTGCATAAGAAACAGCCTTAGGCATTAATTGTGTACCTCACAAACTACTTTTAATTGAGTTTTATTTTCATATTATATCACAAAAATCCAAAATATGCTATTATTTTTAAAATGATTGATTTACACACTCACTCAACAGCTTCCGACGGAACAAAAACCCCGTCTGAGCTTATACGATATGCAGTTTCAAAAGGAATATCAGTTCTTGCACTGACGGACCATGATACGACAGCAGGACTGGAAGAAGCTTCAAGAGAAGCAGGCTTAGTAAGAGAAGAAGGAACGGATTTTACATTTATCCCTGGAATAGAACTTAATATTCAATGGCCCACGGGAGAATTTCATCTGCTGGGGCTGGGAATAAAATCACCTTCAGCAAAACTGAAGGAAATCGAAAAATTTCTTGAAGAAGAAAGGCTCAGCCGCAATATAAAAATGGCAGAAAAACTCAGGGCCCAGGGAGCACAGATAACAGTCGAGGAAGTAATGCAGAACTTCAACACGGCAATGATAGGACGTCCTCATTTTGCAGACTGCATGGTAAAAAAAGGAATAGTAAAAAACAGGCAGGAAGCCTTTGACAGATATTTTGCAAAAGGCAGACCGTGCTACACAGAACGAACCGGTGCAGATCTTGAAGAATCCTGTATTGCAATAAAAGAATCAGGAGGAATTCCGGTTCAGGCACATCCTATGAGCATGTACATTTCATGGGGAAAAATGGACGAGACTATAAAACGTATAAGAAACTGCGGCGTTCAGGGACTTGAAGCCTGGCATCCCGGAGTAAGAGTTGCAGAAGCAGAACGACTGGAAAAAATTGCCGGAGTTCTTGGAATGATAGTAACAGCAGGAAGTGACTTTCATGGAGAAAAAGTAAGGGCAGACAGAATGATCGGCCACACGGCAGGAAAAAGGATCATAGAAGACAGGTTCTATACCGAAAACCTGAAGCCTGCCCTTGAACAGTCAGACTTTTCCAGATTCATATAAGAGTCAGGGCAAGCTCACACTTAAAACCTTAACAACAGCGTTTTGAGGGTTTGTACTATTCCCTCAATAAAAAAGGTCCGCCGTAAAAAACTACAGCAGACCTTTTAACCATTTAAGGTTTATTTTTCAACCGGAATTATTTCTTAACGAAATATCCTGCCAGAGCCACAACCCAGCCTGCAACTACCATATAGAAACCTATATAAGCAGTCTTTATAAATCCCTTTGCCAAAAAGCGGTTAAGCCCGTTTTTCTGGGAAGAAACAGCAAGAATGACAAATCCTGCAATGCTTACAAGAAGAACAACAAGCTTGAGAAGATCTGCATTCTTTACGTTAATAAAGCACAGAACAACTCCACATACGGCACCAACAAAAATCATAAGTGCACAGACTGTAGAAAGCCCGAAATCCTTAAAATTAATAAAATCAAATCCTGTTGTTTCAAGAGGACCATACTTGAACATAGGAAGGATAAATCCTACAACAACAAGAGCCATGCCGATAAGATAAAAAAGCGGAAGCTTTACTTTCTTTGCCATATTTTTTACTCCTTTAAAGCCCGGGTTTTACCGCAGGATAAATCAGTCTCTTGTTACAAGAAGGGCACAGAGAACGATGAGGTGCTGTGCAAATCTGTATACCCACGCAAGAATGTCCTTTACCTTAAAGAGACCGGAAGGGCCGAAGAAATCACCAAGTACAATTGCTACAATCCATACAATAACAATCACAAGTTTAAGGATGGAACCAAACTTACCGAAACGATCACCGATGAAAGTCTGGATGATTATAAAAAGGCCTGAAAGAAGTTCAATAACGCCAAATGCAAGAACTACAACATTTTCTACGCTGCGGTTCTCAATAATTGACTTTAAAGCATCTACAGCAGGATCCCCGCCACCCTGAAGGGCATAAATTCCACCAATGGCAAGGAAACAGCCTACAGCCAGGTTAAGAATTGTCCAAAATAAAGCAACTTGTTTTTTGTTTGCCATAAAAAAACTCCCTGAAGCCCGTAATTTTTTTTGAAACAGGCTCCGGGTACATTATAACACTAAAAAAACAGATTTTCAGCAAAAATATTTTTTATCAGAACAAATCAGCGTAATTTACGTATAAGCATCAAAATCATTCCTGTCATAAAAAGACAGGAAGGAACGACCGCAAAAAAAAGTGAAGTAAGAGGCAGCCCTCCTATCATTATCCGGTCAGAACCAATTATCTTAAACTCTGAAAGCAAATCATAAACTATTCCGGCATAATTAATTACAATAGCTCCGAGCATGGCCATCCAGGAACCATCCCTGGTCTTACTCCACAGCAGTACTGCAGTAAAAGCCGTAAGACCGCCGGCAATAAGCTTTATTACGTACAATGCAAGATCAGCACTTTCCATTAACGTCTCCCGAAAGGATTTTTCTTAAGAAGGTCAAATACTCCTTTCTGAACACCGAAAGGCACAGCAGAAAGAACATCCGGATCAGGACTTACAACTATATGACAGTCAAGACAGTGCAGGACAAATTCATCATAAGAATCTTCCGGAATTTTAGAATAAAGCCAGGGACCTTTTCTGGTAAAGTAAGGATTAAGCACCGTATCATATAAAAACCAGTTTTTTTCTTCATAAACCTGAAGGGCTTTTATAAGATTATAGACAGAACGAGTTACAGCAGCACACAAAGGAGCACTGAGCTGGACTGAACGTTCCGTTACAGCCCCCTCAAATCCTTTCCAGTCTGAATCAATGCACGCCAGTACAGTATTCTCTGCCCATGGAAAAACAGGCTCAAAAAGAATACAGGATTTTTCTGCAACTGAAACATCCGTATTCCATGGACGGAACCATACAAAAGAATCAGAAAATTTTTCTTCTGCAAAAGCACATGCATCTTCCTTAAAAGAAAAAGCAATGCAGCGCCTTGAAGAATTAAAAAGCATGCTTACAGCCTTATCAAGAGCATAAGTAAAATCAGTAATATAACTTCCGGTAATACCCCTGCTCAAAACGTTCTTGAAAACTGTAACGGCACTTTCCTGTGAAGGCCATCCTAAAACAGCCCTTCCCCCTTCCCTGTAAAGATCAGTAAGACGGACTCCTGAAGCTGTATAAAGAAAATTTCCCCTGGCACGCTTTACGGTTCCAAAACGTGATTTTAACTCTCCAAAAAGAAAATCTGTTCTATCCATATTTTCATCCTATTTAAAATGCAGCCTTCTGCTTTACAGACAGGACACACCTGATATATTCCATCTTCGTCGTTTTAAGGTTAAGCCTGTACAAAACAAGAATCTCGCCTTTTTTCAGATTTTCAGCAGACAGACTTTCCTTAAACTCTTCTGCTTTTTTTATTGATTCTTTTGAAATATAACCGTTTCCTATATTCCATGAATTATATATTTCAGCGACAACAATCGAATCTTCTTCAAGAAAAATATCCTTATAATAATTTCCAGAAAAAATAAGCTGACCTGAAGAAGTTTCATAAACATTAAGAGCCCTGGCCGTAGAAGATTTTCCGGCGTCCTGAATCATAAATTCCATATCATCAGTAAAACAGGACCACAAGGAATCGTAATTGCCTCCGTTATAGGAAACATGTTTTATAATTCCTGATTCTTCATTCAATACAAAAGTACCGACAGGATCATAATATTTAAACTGCGGATTTGCAGGACCCCAGGTAAAAGTACAGAAATCCTGTCCTTCATTACGCTTTAATACAACATCTACATACACGGCATTTTCATAACAGCGCGAAAGTTTCAGCACCAGGCTCTCAAAACCTGACTCGTGTTTCTCCGTGCGGATATAAGAAAACCTGCCGGAATAAAGGTTATGATCAATATCAAGATATTTTGAATAAATCCAGCCGGAAAGATCACCTCTTTCTGAATCACTTATCATGACCCAGTAACCGGGACCGTCTACATTCTGACGCTCATCATCAAAGCCCCGGACAAAAACAACGTCATCTTTATAAACTACCTTTACCTTTTCTGATGAAGTTGACGGCTGCTTTCTTACATTAACCTTCTGCTCCGTGACTCTGGCACGATAATACTGCTGAACAGATGAAAAATCTCTACCATAATAATCCTCTAAAGAAGGCTGTTCCCATTCAGAAACAGTTTCTTCGTCATCAGCAGCTGACTCTTCATCAGAAAGATTTTTACCGGAATTCTCTTCCCGCGAAATTACAGAGCCGAAGTCCATATCTTCGGAAAAACCATAATCATCTACATATTCAGATTCTTCATAATCATAAAAATCATAGACATCATATGAAAAAACTGAACATGCAAATGACATGAGAAAAAGAAAAAGCAGATGTTTTTTTTTCATCATACCGGTTCCGTCTGTAATTCAACAAAAAACTCTTTACATGGAAGCAAGCTTCTTTGCAACAAGTTCCGTAGCAGCCTTAGGATTTACTTTTCCACCGGAAGCTTTCATTACCTGTCCCATAAGCCAGCCTACTACATTCGTTTTTCCGCCCTTATAGTCAGATACTGCTTTCGGATTATCAGCAATAACCTTATCTACAATACTTTCAATTGCACCTGCATCACTTACGGTTTCCATGCCTTCTTCCTTAATGATTACGGAAGGCATTTTGTTGGTTTCAAGCATCTTTGCAAATACAGTTTTTCCCTGCGCATTGGAAATCTTTTTATCTGCAATGGCATTTACCAGTTCCGTAATATGAGCCGGTGTTATCGTAACGTCATTTATAGTCTCTTTCTTTTCATTAAGAACAGCAAGAAGTTCTGCAAGAATCCAGTTTGCAACTTTCTTAACATCCTTTGCATTCTTTGCAGCCTCTTCAAACCATACAGCCAGATCACGGGTCTGAGTAAGAGTTTCCACATCAAAATCACTGAGGCCGTATTCCTTCTTCAGACGCGTACGTTTTGCCTCCGGAAGTTCTCCAACCTTTTCAAGGGCACGGCTGATAAGTTCCTCACTTACGCTGAACGGCTTGATGTCCGGTTCAACAACAAAGCGGTAATCTACAAAAGAGTTCTTCGTACGCTGAACGACAGTACACTTTTTATCATCATCCCAACCCATAGTAACCTTAAATCCAGGATTAAACGGCTGACGGTCTTCCTGAAACTCTTTAAGCTGACGCTGAGCTTCATAGGAACAGGCGTCCTTAATTTTCTGGAAGGAGTTAAGGTTCTTTATTTCTGAAATAGGCGTATGATAGAGTTTTCCATCTTCCCAGACATTCAGGTTGATGTTTGCATCACAGCGCATGTTTCCTTCTTCAAGGTTTCCGTTTGTTACTTTTACATAACGGAGGATTTCCTGAACCGTCTCCATAAAAAGAGCTGCTTCTTCAGGAGAAGTCATATCCGGTTTTGTAACGATTTCTATAAGAGGAGTTCCGGAACGATTATAGTCAATGTAAGAATGAGTACCCTGAAGGTGAAGTGATTTACCTACGTCTTCCTCAAGGTGAATGCGTTCTACACGAACACGACGGTATTTTCCGTTTTCTATAATGCAGTCATCTCCGACAAAATTCTTAGGCCTGCACTTTTCTCCGCCAAACTGCTGTTCCTTAGGAAGTTTATGCATAGGAAGGTCAACGTGACCGTCAGTACAGAGAGGAATATCATACTGAGTAATCTGATATCCCTTAGTAAGGTCAGGATAAAAATAGTGCTTGCGGTCAAATTTAGTAAAGCGTGCAATGTTACAGTTCAAAGCATGTCCGGCAACTGCTCCCAGTTCAACATAACCTTTGCTGATACGCGGCATAGCTCCCGGAAGACCAAGGCAGACAGGACAGACACGGGTATTAGGCATTCCGCCGTAGCGGTTTTCACAGGCACAGAATGCCTTTGTTTTTGTTAAAAGCTGTGTATGAATTTCACAGCCGATTACTATTTCATATTTATCGATAGCCATTCAATTACTCCTTAACCGGTACACCGCAGCCTTTGTGATCATTTTCCCAGGCAAGGGCAAGCTGTAAAAGTTTTGCCTCACTGAACATAGGCCCGGCAAACTGCATTCCCACAGGCATACCGTCTGTTCCGGCTGCACGTCCTGCAGGAACATTAATTGAAGGAATACGGGCAAGGTTTACAAAAACCGTATACATGTCACTAAGGTACATTTCAAGAGGATCATCTACTTTCTGGCCAAGCTTAAATGCCGGTGTCGGACATGTAGGACAGAGAATAAGATCATACTTTTCATACAAGGCTGCAACTTCTTTCTGAATGCGGGCACGTACGCTCATACCTTTTTTATAGGTAGATCCGGAGAACTGTTCTGACAGAACATAGTTTCCTATTATAATGCGGCGCTTTACTTCAGGACCAAAGCCCTCACTGCGGGTATCCTTGTAAAGTTCATCATAACCGTTACCATTGTCTACCCTGCGGCCGTAACGGATTCCGTCAAAACGGCTTAAATTAGAGGCAGCTTCTGAAAGGGCAATTACATAATAACTTGCAATGGAAGCTTCAAGGACAGGAAGGTCCACAACTTCAATAACGGCACCCTTTTCTTCAAACCATTTTTTTGTTGAATCAAATACAGCACCTACATCAGGATCAAGTCCCTTAGTTTCAAGGAACTGCTTTGGAATTGCAATCTTAAGTGAAGAAAAATCACCGTAAGGCTTAAGGGTTCTGAGTGAATCTGATCCGGGAAGGTCTGCACTGGTATCGTCGTACATATCTGCACCGCACATAGCACTTAACGGAAGGGCAATATCTTCCGGAGTATGTCCCATGATACCCACCTGGTCAAGGGAAGAACCGTATGCAACTACTCCCCAGCGGCTGAGAACGCCGTATGTCGGTTTCAGTCCGTAAAGTCCGCAGTAACTTGCAGGAAGACGTACAGAACCGCCAGTTTCCGTTCCCAGAGAAAAAAGCGCCTGGTTTGCGGCAACTGCAGCAGCCGACCCGCCGGAAGAACCGCCTGATACATAGTCACGGTTTATAGGATTGCGGGTTGCACCGTAGGAAGAATATTCCGTTGAGGAACCCATTGCAAATTCATCCTGATTACAGCGTCCGAGAGGTACTGCACCTGCATTTTCCAGGCGGGAAATAACCGTAGCACTGTATGGAGCCACATATCCGTCAAGAAGTTTTGAACCGCAGGTAAGCCTGTTACCCCTGCAGCTGATATTATCTTTATTTGCAAAAGGAACACCTAAAAGAGGCTTTTTTTCATAAAGAGCATCAACAGTTCCGGAAGCGCGGGCCTCTTCAATTTCTTTATCAGCGGCCTCTGCCTTGGAAAGGGCATCTTCATACATTTCAAGAAATGCATTAAGGGGACGTTCACCAGCCTTGTCTGCCTCAAAAGTCTCCACTGAATTCTTTACTAACTGAGCACTGGTAACTTCACCCTTTTTAAGAGCTTCGACAGTTTCTTTTATTGTATAATACATCACGCACCCTCACCCAAAACTTTAGGAACCTGGAAATATCCGTCAACAAAATTTCCCTTGTTGATATTCTTTACATCATGCATTTCAAGGCCCGGAACAACTTCATCTTCACGAAGACGGTCAGCCTCTGTAGTAGGATATGCGTCATAAGGATTTTCAGAATCATCGTATTTGGAAAGAATGTCAAAATATCCGACGATTTCGTCTACCTGTTTTTTAAGGATTTCCATATTCGTACTTTCCGGAGAAAGACGGGAAAGATACAGCAAAGCTTCAAGCGTATCTTCATTAACTGATTTTGTTTCACTCATAAACAGGCATTATAAAGAAATTATCTTTCTTGTGGAAGAGCGTTCACGGCAGGGAAAAGCACGGCCTGCACCGGTACATACTCAGTTCCGGCACAGGCCAGGCTTCAAATTCTATTCACAGGCAGTTTTCATTCAGCAGAATCCGTAAGAACATCCTTTACAGGAACAAGAACTTTTGCATCATAGCAGCTGAACATTTCATCCGTCCCCTCAGGCACAGTCTTTCTGGTAAAAAGACTTACAAAAGGAACAATTACAAGTCCTGAAAGCATGCAGAACACACCGGAATAAAGAGAATTCTTAAATATAAAGCCTGCAATTCCGTTTCCGGCAGAGAAAAGCTTCAGAGAAATACAGAGCTGACAAAGCATTACTACCACTGAAAATGAAAAGGATACTGCAACAGAAGCTTTAGAAGCCTTCTTCCAGTAAAGTCCATACATAAACGGAGCAAGAAAAGCTCCCGAAAGTGCACCCCAGGAAATTCCCATAAGCTGGGCAATGAAGGTAACGCTACTCTTAGCCTGAACAATTGCAATTATTGCAGAAACAGCAATGAATACGGCAACAAAGAAACGCATGGTCAGCATGTCTTTTTTTTCTGAAGACGGTTTCTTTCTAAAGGAATTAATGAAATCCAGCGTAAGGGTGGAACTGGAAGTCAGTACAAGGGAAGAAAGGGTACTCATGGAAGCCGAAAGCACAAGGATAAGAACCACGGCAATAAGTACATCTCCGAGACCGGAAAGCATGGATGGAACGATTGAATCATATCCCTGGGACAGAACGGAAGCCGGCTCGGCAAAAAGACGCCCGAAACCTCCGAGGAAGTAACAGCCTCCTGCAACGACGACAGCAAAAAAAGTAGAAATTACGGTACCGATTTTTATAGATTCCTCATTCTTGATTGCATAGAATTTTCCGACCATCTGAGGAAGTCCCCAGGTTCCAAGAGAAGTAAGCAGTACGACCACAAGCAGATAAAGAGGATCAGGACCAAAGAAAGAAACGAAAGCCCCCTTCATCGATACGGTTTCTGACTGAATCTCAGACATTGCCGTAAGGCTTGCCATAAATCCGCCGTTTCTTGAAAGAACTGCAAGGATTACAGCAACAATTCCGGCAAGCATTACGATACCCTGAATAAAATCATTTACTGCAGTAGCCATATAGCCGCCGACTATTACGTAAACAGCCGTAAGAAGTGCCATGACGATTACGCAGACTGCATAGTCAACGCTGAACGCCATGCGGAACAGACGGGAAAGTCCGTTGAAAAGAGAAGCCGTATACGGAATCAGAAACAGAAAAGTTATGGCAGAAGAAGCAGTCTTAAGGGCAGACGAACCGTATCTTTTTCCAAAAAAGTCACTCATCGTCCTTGAATTAAGATGCTGGGTCATGATACGGGTACGGCGTCCCAGAACAGCCCATGCCATAAAGGAACCTATAAAGGCATTTCCCAGACCTATCCAGGTGGAAGCAATACCGAAAGTCCATCCGAACTGTCCTGCGTAGCCTACGAATATAACCGCAGAGAAGTAAGAAGTTCCATAGGCAAAGGCCGTAAGCCACGGACCAACAGTACGTCCGCCAAGAACATATCCTGATACATTCCTGCTGACAGACCGGCATTTTATGCCTACAAAAATAAACACAGCGAAAAACACTAAAAGGAGAGCGATTTTAATAAACATTTTAAACTCCAGTAATTTTTGACCATTCTATCATGACTCTGCAGTATTTTCAAAACCAGAAAATAAATAAATCTCTAATAAAAAAAGTATTTTTAAAACAACCTTTAAAAATTACATTAAAATTACACAAAAAATTTCACAATTTTTGCATAAAAAAATTTGACAGTTTTCTTAAACTGGACTTATACTTCAAACATCAGTTTTTGACAATTTTTTTTCGGGTGGGATGATAGACTTTGGTTAATCTTAAATTTATCTGAAAATACCCTTAAAAAAATCAAAACTGTTATCACAAAAAATACACTATTCATTATTCAGGAGGAAACAATAATGAAAAAGTCACTTCTCGCTGCAACAGCACTGGTAATGGCAGCCTCAGCATTCACAGGATGTTCTAAAGGCGGATCTCTCAACAAAGACAAACCTTTGGTATTCTTTAACAGACAGCCTTCAGATCCTACCAGCAATAAAATCGACATGACAGCAATGAACTGGAACGACAAGACTTACTACGTAGGTTTTGATGCTGCCGGCGGCGGTGCAGTTCAGGGAAAACTCATTACAGACTACCTTGCAAGCGCTGATCCTGCAAAAATCGACCGCAACGGAGACGGAAAAATCGGTTACGTACTCTGCATGGGTGACGCAGGCCACAACGACTCAAAGGCTCGTACAAGAGGTATTCGTGAAGCTCTCCAGACATGGGCAGGTTCATATGATTCAGGAAACACAAAAATCGGTAGCGTAAAAGTAGGAAACAAGACCCTCAAAGTAGTTGAACTTGAAGGAAAATTCATGACTGGAACAGACGGTTCTACATGGAATGCAAACGCTGCTACAGACGCTATGGGTAAATGGGCTGACATGCCGGAACTCGATATGGTTATCTCAAATAACGACGGTATGGCTATGGGATGTCTCCAGGCTTCAAACTATCCTGCAGGACTTCCAATTTTCGGTTATGATGCAAATGCAGACGCAATCGAAGCTATCGGACAGGGACGCCTTACTGGTACAGTATCACAGAACACAGACGCTCAGGCTACAGCAACACTTCAGGTTATCCGCAACCTTCTTGACGGAGAAAAGGGAGAAGCTGCTTACAGAAAAGGTATCTTCGAAGCTGACCGCTATGGAAACAAAATCTCTGCAGAACTCACATACGAAGCTGATACAAAAGCTGTAAAAGCTCTTAACGTTGCTGTAAACAAGGACAACTGGGAACAGTTTAAGGAAGGAAAACGTGACCCTGGAATCAAACAGACAAATGCAGAAAAGAAGAAGGTTCTCCTTACAATCTACAACTCTGCTGACAACTTCCTTTCTTCTTCATACCTCCCGGCTCTCAGATACTACGCTCCACTCCTTAACCTTGACGTAACATACGTACAGGGTGACGGACAGAACGAAGCTTCATGTCTCGACAAGTTTACAAACCTCAACAACTTCGATGCTTACGCAATCAACATGGTTAAGACAAACTCTGCATCTGACTATACAGACAAGCTTAAGTACTAATATCTGAAGCTTTTACCGGTCTGGTGCCCCCGACGCATCAGACCGGATTTTTTTCAATATAAAAACAGGATTGAGATTTATGAGTGATACAGTACTTGAAATAAAAAATATGTCGAAATCCTTTGCTAAAAATAAAGTTTTAAACGGAATAAATCTTTCTATCAAGAAAGGCAGCGTAATGGGACTTATGGGCGAAAACGGAGCCGGAAAGTCTACAATGATGAAATGCCTTTTCGGTATTTATGCAAAGGATGAAGGCCAGATTACATTAGACGGAAGGCCTGTCAATTTTATCAGCCCTAAAGAAGCACTTGAAAACGGTGTGGCAATGGTTCATCAGGAACTTAACCAGTGTCTTGACAGAACCGTAATGGACAACCTCTTCCTTGGAAGATATCCGGTAAAATTCGGCATTATTGACGAACAGAAAATGTTCAAGGAAAGCATGTCCCTGTTCTCATCATTAAGCATGAGCGTTAACCCGCAGACAATAATGAGGACAATGTCTGTTTCTCAGAGACAGATGGTAGAAATTGCAAAGGCAGTTTCTTACAACGCAAAAATAATTGTATTAGACGAACCTACATCTTCTCTTACGGAGCCGGAAGTTGAAAAGCTCTTTTCAATAGTAAACTCCCTTAAGGCAAAAGGTGTTTCATTTGTATATATTTCCCATAAGATGGACGAGATCTTCCGTATCTGTGATGAAGTTTCAGTTCTCCGTGACGGAAGCATGGTTTACACTTCTCCAACAAAAGATACTGACATGAACAAGCTCATTACAGCCATGGTTGGACGTTCCCTTGACAAGCGCTTCCCTGATGTGGACAACACTCCTGGTGAAGACTATCTGGAAATTAAAAACCTCTCTACAAAATATGAGCCTCGTCTCGATGACATTTCCTTCAAGGTAAAGAAAGGAGAAATATTCGGTCTCTACGGTCTTGTAGGAGCCGGAAGAAGTGAACTTCTTGAGAGCATATTCGGAATCAGAACAATTGCATCCGGAGAAATCATCCTTAACGGTAAAAAACTCCGCTTTAAGTCAAGTAAAGATGCAATGGATTACAATTTTGCCCTTGTAACTGAAGAAAGAAAGTTCAACGGTATGTTCGGAAAGGCAACCATTGAATTCAATACAACCATTACAAACCTTGATTCTTACAAAACCAACGGTATTCTCTCAAAGAGAAAGATGTACGATGCAGCAAACCGCGAAATCAAGAGAATGCACACAAAATGTGTATCTGCAGACGAGCTCATCAGTTCACTTTCAGGCGGAAACCAGCAGAAAGTAATCATCGGAAAATGGATGGAAAGGGAACCTGACGTATTCCTGCTTGATGAACCGACCCGCGGTATTGACGTAGGTGCAAAATACGAAATTTACCAGCTCATCATTCAGATGGCAAAAGAAGGAAAAACAATTATCGTCGTTTCCAGCGAAATGCCTGAAATTCTGGGAATTACAAACAGAATTGCAGTAATGTCAAACCACAGGCTTGCAGGAATCGTTGATACAAAAGATACGGATCAGGAAGCACTCCTCCGTCTCTCTGCAAAATATCTTTAATCCAAGAGGAAAACTATGACAGACATTAATATCGAAGAACTTAAAAAAATGACAGGCGAAAAGCTTGCCGAACTTAAGTCTGCACAGACAGTTCCGTCCTTTTCTGAAGACGAAACACTCAAAAAGCTTCACGAAGCCCTTGATTTTCTCAGAAATGACGGTGTAAACAAAATTACTGAGCTTAAGCAGAAAATTGCTGCTGCAAAGAAGAACAAAATGCTTTCTGCAGAAGAAAGAAATACCTTCATTGCAGAACAGAACGAGCTTATTGTTCAGGCAGAAAAAATTGCCGCTGCAAATGCCGGAGCAGACAAAGAACTTACAGCCTGCGCCCTTGCATATGCAAACGCCCTTTCTGAAAAATATGTTGCACAGGTAAACGCAGAAGAAGACAAAAAAATTGCGGAAGCAAAAAAAGCAAATGCAGAAACCACAGCCAGAATCCGTTCTGAATTTGCAGCCCGCATTGCTGCCTGCACGACAGAACAGGAAAAAAATACTGCAGCATACGAACTTAAATCAGCCCTGTTTGATGCTAAAAACCACACTCAGACAGAAATCGACCGCTGCAAGGATGTAAAAAAACAGGCCTTTACGGATCACGTACAGGAAAACCGTACAATCCGCAACGGTAAGACAAGTTTTAAGGAAGATATTGCCCTCAGCTTCAAGAACTACGTTTATAACTTCAAGTTCTCAAAATTCCTTCTTGATAACGGACTTTACCTTGCCATTGCACTGTTCTTCATCATCTGTATCATCTACGCACCGTTAAAGGGTTCAGGAAACCTTCTTACACTTCCTAACATCTTCAACATTCTCGAACAGTCTTCTACCCGTATGTTCTATGCCCTCGGCGTTGCAGGACTTATCCTTATTGCAGGTACAGACCTTAGCGTCGGACGTATGGTTGCCATGGGTTCCGTAATCACGGGACTTATTCTTCATCCTGGAAAAAACATCGTTAAATTCTTCAACATCGGACCATGGGATTTTACTTCCCTTCCTATGGGCGGACGTCTTTTCCTTGCCCTCTTCCTCAGCATTACACTCTGCGTAGCATTCAGCGTATTTGCAGGATTCTTTACGGCAAAGCTTAAGATTCACCCGTTCATTTCTACACTTGCAACTCAGCTCATCATCTACGGTCTCCTCTTCTTCGGAACATCAGGAACTCCTGTAGGAGGTATTGATCCTTCTGTAAAAGACCTTATCGGTGGAAGATGGATTTTAGGCGTAATAAACGGAGAACTGGTAACTATTCCTAAACTTATCATTCCTGCAATCATTGCCGTAATCGTAGCATGGTTTATCTGGAACAAAACAACTTTCGGAAAAAACATGTATGCAGTCGGAGGAAATGCAGAAGCTGCAGCAGTTTCAGGTATCAGTGTATTCAAGACAACCCTCCTTATCTTCATCATGGCAGGTATTTTCTACGGATGTGGTGCCTTCCTTGAAGCATTCCGTGCAAATGCAAGTGCAGGTACAGGACAGGGATACGAAATGGATGCCATCGCTGCCTGTGTAGTAGGAGGTATCTCTTTCAACGGCGGTATCGGTAAAATCGGCGGAGCTGCAATCGGTGTAATCATCTTCACAAGCCTTACATACTGTCTTACATTCCTTCAGATTGATACGAACCTTCAGTTCATCTTCAAAGGTCTTATCATCATCGCAGCAGTTGCTCTTGACAGCGTAAAATACCTTAAGAGAAAGTAATTTCATAAAAAGGTTTCTGCAGCATTCAGCTGAATAGAACACTTTCCCGGTCTTTTCTTCAGAAGAGGCCGGGATTTTTTTATCCGTATTTTATATGATTTACACCGGAATACCGAAAAGTTAATGTTGTACAAATTCAAGACTAAAAGCTATAATTCTTTTCATGTTAAAAGACTTATTGGAACTTTATATTACTTTCTTTAAGATAGGCTCCATAACCTTTGGAGGCGGACTTGCAATGCTGCCTATTCTGGAACGGGAACTTGTAGAAAAAAAATCCTGGGTTACAAATGAAGAAATTCTTGACTACTATGCCATCGGACAGTCTACTCCGGGAATCATTGCTGTAAACGTAGCAACCTTTGTAGGTTTCAAAAAAAAAGGTATGGCAGGAGGAATTGCAGCAACTTTAGGAATGATATCACCTTCAATTATCATCATAACAATAATTGCAGAATTCATCTCCAGCTTTGAATCAATTGTCTGGGTTCAGAAAGCTTTAAAAGGAATAAATGTTGCAGTTGCAGCTCTCCTTACCTACTCTGTAATAAACCTCTGCAAAAAAACAATAAAAAAATGGTACAGCGCAATTGTTTTTCTGGCTGCGTTTTCGTCAATATACTTTTTTAAATGCCATACCATAGCAGTAATCCTCACTGCTTCCCTTGCAGGAACACTTTTCTATTTTTTCAGGAAGACCAGTAAATGACCCTCATACATCTTTTTTTCATATTTTTTTATATCGGGCTCTTTGCCGTAGGAGGCGGTCTTGTTGCAGCAACGTTCATGCAGCAGGCTCTGGTAGAACAGTATCACCTTCTTTCTGCAGAAAAATTCTACAGCATGCTTGCCATTTCAGAGAGTACTCCGGGACCCATTGGAATAAACCTTGCTACCTACATCGGTACGGAACTTTACGGACCGATAGGCGGCATTATTACAACTTTTGGAGAAGTTCTTCCTTCCCTGATAGTAACAATGCTCATTGCACGTTTTTTTTCAAAATTTCAGGAAAAACCTCTGACACAAAACATATTCAGTTTCCTGCGTCCGGCAACAACAGGAATGGTTCTGGTTGCACTTATTCAGGTCCTTTCACTGAGCATAATAAACACTCAAAGTTTTAAGACAACCTGTGATTTTATACAGGCCGTCACAAACTCTCCGCGTTCTGCGCTGGATATTCTTTTAAACTGGAAGGCCATAGCCCTTTACGAACTTTGTCTTGTAATTCTTTACAGAACAAAGCTTCATCCGGTCTTTATTGTTGTACTGAGTGCAGTATTCGGAATTATTTTCTTATAATCCGGTAAGAAATTAAAAATCAGTCATCACTACAGACTATAAGGGAACTGCCCTGATACTTAGGAAGAAACTTTTTTATTCCGCCGGTATCAAAGCTGACGCTTATAACCCATTCCCTTTCATCATCATCTGAAGTTTCTGAATACGCTCCCCTGACAATCTGACCGTAACCCCAGTCATCATGATAAACCCTGGTACCTACAGAATATTTTTCAGCAACAGGATCACCCCCTGCTGCACCAGAAGAAAAGGAACGGGGTTTCTGCCCCAGAATCCTTATTTTATTCTCATCAAGTTCTTTTAAGAAAACACTGGGCGACATGGCATTTGTTCTTCCATAAAGCCGTCTTACAGAACAACTGGTAAAATACAGTTCATTTTTTGCACGGGTAATACCTACATAGAAAAGACGGCGTTCCTCCTCCAGTTCTTCTCCATTGTCAGGCATACGAGGAAATATCTCATTTTCCATTCCGGTAATTATTACCTTAGGAAACTCCAGACCTTTTGTATTATGAATCGTTATAAGAGTTACCCTGTCCTGCTTTTCTCCTGAAAGTTCTTCCTGAGTCTCAAGAGTACGGTCAAGACTGATATGGTCAAGAAATTCCAGAAGTCCCTTTCTGTTACATTCATACAAGACGGCAGAGTTAACAAGTTCCTGAAGGTTTAATACTTTCTGAGTACCGCCGATTTCGTCCTGAGCCGCATGAAAATCCTCAAGCCCTGTTTTTTTTATGACGGCCTCTACAAAAGAAGAAAGCCTGAATCCGTCACTTCCATCTTCTTTCTGACCTTCAGCTGTTTCAGCTTCTTTTTCGTCATCAAAAACTCCCATTGCAGACTGAGCAAGAGAAGCGTTTGACTGTTCCGTTTCTTCCGGCTGAGGAATCAACGCCAGAAGTTCATCATAAACTGCCTTAAATGCTTCTGCTCCGCTTCTGGCTTTTTTTGACATTTCTACACTGCAGAGAGTTTCTGCAATATTCTTTCCGATGGCAGCAGAAAGAATCTTATCCTGAGTTCCAGGTCCGATTCCCCTTACAGGCTTATTTATTATTCTTCGAAATGCAATCTCATCCCTCGGATTGGCAATAAAACTTATCCAGGAAAGAGCATCCTTTATTTCTTCACGCTCATAGAATTTTAAGGAGCCGACTACTTCATAAGGAATTTTTCTGTGAAGAAATTCTGTTTCAAAACCAAGGGACTGGGCATTAGTTCTATAAAGGATTGCCCAGTCAGAATACGAACCGCCTTTTTCAACTGACTGACTTATAAGCTCACTGCAGAACTCCGTTTCATCATCCTGCCCCGGCAAAAAAACAAGTGCCGGCTGCATACCCTTACCCCGGTAACTGACGAGAGTTTTTCCGATTCTCTGATGATTGTTTTTTACTACAGAATCAGCACAGTCAAGAATTTCCTGAGTAGAACGGTAATTTGTTTCAAGACGAATAAGATCTGTTCCCTCAAAATCTTTCTGAAAATTCAGAATATTCCTGACTTCTGCCCCGCGGAACTTATAGATGCTCTGGTCATCATCGCCGACAACACAAACATAAGTACCGGTATTTTCATCAGAACCGCTCAGCATTTTTAACAGGTTAAACTGAGCAACGTTAGAATCCTGATATTCATCCACCATTATGACTTTATAACGGTCATGAACCTGTCTGCGTATTTTTTCATTTTCCTTAAGAACTATATATGGAAGAAGAATAAGATCACCGAAATCTACATTTCCCGTCTGACGCAGGCGCTCCTGATAGGCAGTATAAATTTCCTGAAATCTTGAATCAGAATCTACTGTAAAAAGTTCGTCACTGTCAGGAAGAATACAGTAATCCTTTGCCAGTGAAATCTTTTTTACATAATGAGAAGCATCCTTTTTTTTTAGGGATGGAACAGCCTTCATCAGAAGAGTTACCATATCTTCATCATCATACACGGTAAAATCAGGTGCAACACCGGCAAATGCAGGATACTTCCTCAGAAAATACGCCCCCCAGGAATGAAATGTACGTATCTGACAGAAGCGGCTTCTTTCTTCAAGCAGCTGAGCCCTTTCTTTCATTTCTGCAGCAGCCTTTTTTGTAAAAGTTACTGCAAGAATTGAAAATGGATTAACATTTTTCTGAGAAATAAGATATGCGATCTTTGTAGTAATAACCCTGGTTTTTCCTGAACCTGCACCTGCAAGTATCAGCAGGGATTTGCCGTCATGTTCAACAGCTGCCCTCTGCTGCTCATTCAATACTTCAAGGTAATCAGCTGCCACAATATTCTCCGTCTACATCTACCTGTGAAGAAGCAAAAACCTTAACCTTAACAAGCGCCCCCGGAACAATTTCGGATACAGCCTTACTGTCGTCAAGATCATAACGGATTACAACACTTCCATCTATTTCAGGAGCCTGGAACCAGGCCCTTCCTATTGCAAGCCCGTCATCTCCGCCAGACTGATTTTCTACAATCTCTTCAACAAGAACATCATAAATTTTACCGGTACGTTCCTTTAAGCGGCGTTCTGTAATTTCTGACTGAATTTCCTGAAGGCGGTGCTCCCTCTGTACTGCAACTTTTTTTGGGACAGTATTTTTCATTCGGGCTGCAGGCGTATCATCTTCCCTGCTGTAAGTAAAACAGCCGGACCAGTCACTTTCTATAGCTTTCAGGAAATCACAGGTATTTTCTGCTGCCTTCTCAGTTTCTCCCGGAAAACCTGTCAAAAAGGTAGTCCTTACTGCACTCTGAGGAAAAACTTCACGAATCTTTTTTACAAGACGGATGTATTCCTGAGATGAGCCCTTTCTGTTCATTGCATGAATTACATCAGAATCTCCGCTTTGAAACGGAATGTCAAAATATGGAAGAAACCTGGAATCCTTTTTCATCTCATCCAGGATTTCAGGAACAAAATGATCAGGATGAATATAAAGAAGACGAATCCAGATATTGCCTTTTACTTCTTTAGAAATTTTCTTTATCAGTTCAGGAAGAGTAAAGCCGTCGTCCGTTGCACCGGTACCGTAAGCCGCAAGATCCTGTCCGATAAGATTTATCTCATGAATGCCGGAATCAGACAGCTGCTGCATTTCTTTTACGATTTCATCAGCATTTCTTGATCTTAGTTCTCCCCTGATAATAGGAATGGCACAAAAAGTACAGCGGTTATTACAGCCCTCTGTAATCTTAACGTATGCACTGCCCTTAAAATTAAGATAGGTATCTCTGTCTCCGGAACAGACTCCCTTCTGAGCAGGTTTTACCACAGGCCGTTTTCCGTCAAAAAGTTCCTTTACCGCAGAATCAATTAAATCAATATTTCCGTTACCAAAAATTCCGTCTGCTTCAGGAAGTTCCGTTTTAAAAAGCTCAGCGTAACGTTCAGCAAGACAGCCTGCAAGAATTATCTTTGCATCAGGATAAGCAGTTCTTGCTCCCATAAGAGAATCCAGGCTTTCTTTTTTTGCACTTTCTATAAACCCGCAGGAATTAATTATTATAAGGTCAGCTTCTGCTGCATCCTCTACACGGGTAAGCCCCATTTTTTCAAGTCGGGTTATAATAAGTTCACCATCGACCTGATTCTTTGCACAGCCATGCTGATCAAGGAAAAAAGTTTTATTCATAAAAATTCCACAAAACTATCAGTCAAGTTCCATCACGACAATGCGGTACATTCCATCACTATCATGAACCCATTTAATATCTTCAGCCTTAACTTCACCTGCACGTCCAACTTCGAGATCATATCGGGACGTATCAGCAGTAAGCCTGATGTTGACAGCATTGGAATTGCTCATCCAGAGCCTTATTGCATTATTAGGACGCTCCGTAATCTGTTCAGAACTGTGATAGTAGGATTCCTCGTAAGAAGAAGAATCAACCTTACGCCTGAACATGCAGGAACCGCGGAAAGTAACTTCTACTGTAAACGGATAAGGTCTGTTGCTTTCATGAATGACTGTACGGCGGAGAATATCTGCCTTTGTAGAAGTTTCTACTGCTGAAATCTCAGTCGTATTCGGAGCAATAATACTTCCGTCTTCCGCACTCATAAACATGCGGACCTCAGCACCGTAATCCTTCTTTCTGCTGATGTCACTGAGGTATATGCAGAAGAAAAGTTTACCATCTCCATTAAGATCAATCTTTCTGTCATCAGTAAATTCAAGAATCTGGAGTCCAACCGGTGTAGAAAGAGAAAGTTTTCCTAAAGTATCAGAAACCGTTATAACGATATTCTTATCTTCGCCTTCACTGGAAGGAATAAGAATCTGATCCCCCTTCTTAAGCCTTACCTGAGTAACCTCAGAGCCTATACGATAGGTACGGTTTTCTTCCGAAAGGTTGTTTTTACGGTTACGTTCATTAATTTTCTGAGGAATTCTGAAAACTCCCACTAAAAGCCATATGGCAAGTCCGAGAACAATAACAGAAGATGTAACAATTACAAGAGGTTTAATGAACCGGGGTGCCTTTCTTTCCAGCAGTTGAACCGGAACCGGAGTCTCCTGAAGTTTTTTTGATTCATAAAGACGGATTACATTTTCTGCATCAACATCAAGATATTCACAATAAATACGCAAAAACCCGGTAATATACGGACCATCCGGAAACTCATCTTCCTTTTCATTTTCCATGGCAAGGAGATAAGTTCTGGAAACAGAAGTTTCTCTTGCTATAGTTTCTACATCAAGATTTTTTGCCTCTCTGGCATTCCTTAAAATAAGACCGTAACTTTCCATTTCAATCCCCGTCTACTCTGAAAGCAAAAAGTTTTTATAATTATTTGCAGAAGAAGGCGGATCATAAATGAAGCGCTGGTCGGACATTTTTGTATTTATGTTATAATTATCAAAAGAAATACTGTAAACAGCTCCTGCCGTAGTCTTGGCTTCAACGCGCCTGATAAGATTATCTTCCGCACCTACAGACATCCTTATTGAAGAAAACACCTCCGATGTAGAACGGCGGTACATAACTAGGTTTATAACCATATCCTCGCTGCCTTCCTCAAAAGGAACAGCCTCAGGACCGCTTTCATAGGCAACAGTATAATAACGCTTAAGAAGACCGAGACCCGTCATTGATTTTGCAAGATTTCCTTCTGTATGCTGCTCAAGAATTGCAGAATTTCCAGGAAGATATATGACGAGATTATCACCATTGTATACGAATACCTGCTCTGCCGGATCAGAAAAATCAATCCGAACCATTTCAGGCTTCTTGAAACTTACCTTGCCTTTCATTTCCTGACCGGCAACTTCCATAGTCAGATCAGCCTCATAATCATTAAATGTAGCATAATAATCACTCAGCGTTTTAAAAAATTCACTGGCAGTCTGAATCTGGGCAGAACATATTCCGGCTGCCCAGAAAAAAATACCGCCTAAAAGCATAATGATCTTTTTATTCATTTTTAACTCCCACGTACAATCAAAAATCAACCCTTTAGTAGTTTGCGAATTTCTTCAAGAATTGCAAGAGCATTTATTCCGGTCTGCAGCGTAGACTTAAGGTTTTCCTTTTCATCAAGAAAATCTATGGCATTCTGAACCATATTAGAAAAATACCTGGTTTTAACAGGAATCTTTGCTGACTTATCACATCTCAGCGAAAAAAGGTCAGAATACAGATTGGACTCTTCCGCCTTATATAACTTACAGTAACCGTTTCCAATACAAATTCTTCCGTCCGTTCCGTTTATTTCTATCTCAAAACCAAAATACTTTGAACGGCCGACAAACAGAAGCTCTACATCAGGACAGCCGTGAGTAATATAATGAGCACAAACCTGACGCACAACTCCATTTTCATCCCTGACAACTCCGGTAAGAACCGGTCTTTTCAAAAGGGTATTTACAATAATCTTTTTCTGCTTCTCATCCTTTTTGATAAGAGAATCATTAGGAGAAGAAACCTGCTCTCCAGACGGCACAGTAAGAGACGTAAGTGTTTCTATGGTCGTCGAAGGAGAATTAAGATCTTCCAGAAAATAAAGAACTATATCACTGAGATGAGTACCGTCATGTATAAGGGAATAAGCTCCGCTGCTTTCTTCGTTCTGGTCATAAACAGCCATTGACGAAGAAAGAGTTGCCCTTATGTTTATAATAGGACCGATACCAGGCATATAGTTTTTTGCAGTAATATAATCTTCAGAAAAACGTCTTTCGTGATTAATCAGGACAGGAACCTTTTTACTTTCTGCAATTTCCTTAATCTTGAAAGCTTCCTCCAGATTAAGGGCAACAGGTTTTTCCAGAATCAAAAGCTTAGGTTCTGCTTCTATAGCCGCAACAGCTTCCTCAAGGTGATAAGCCTCATTTACTGCTACGATGACAATATCCGGATGATGATGCTGATAAAGGGATGCAGAGTTTTCATAAACCTGGGCATAGGGGACTTCCTCATGCCACGCAGCAAGATTCTCAGGGTTTTTATCACACCCTGCAACAATCTTAATGCGCGGATTATCAAGCAAAGCCATTGTATGACTTGCAGGCTGTTCACGCTTTTCGTCGTGACCGAGAGAGAAACCGATGCGTCCGCATCCTATAAGTGCAGCAGTATAAAATCCGTCCAGTGACATAAATTCCTATTTCATAAGTTCTGCATATTTCTGAGCAAGCCTCTTTGACTTAACCGCAGCAAGTCCGCAGTAATTTGAAGGATGCTCAAAGAAATTTGCAGGATTTTCTACTCCAAGTTTTTCAAGCTGTGCTGTAATATCCTTAAATTCTTTTTCGTGAGTCTTAAGAACTTCAAAGAAGGTTTTTCCGCTCTGCTCAGCCTCAAGAGTAATCTTACGGATAATTTCATGACCGTCATTATATCCGGCTTCTCCAAGAAGGATATAAGCAGGTTCAGCAAGAACGCCACCCTTTACTTTTCCACCGGCATTTTCAAGATTACGGGCCATTCCTTCCTTATCTGCCTGCAGTCCCTTTACTACACTGTTCATGCGGGCAACGGCCATTGTAAATCCTGAAACATAATCCGAAATAAAACGCTGGCTTGCTGAATTTGTAAGATCCCTCTGATGTTCAGAAATCTGATCCATATAAAATGTAATTACACGGGGACACATAGCCTTCCACAGAGACTTAACGTGCTCACTGTTCCAGGGATTACGTTTCTGTGGCATTGTGGAAGAACCTACCTGTGTGGCAGCGAAATATTCAAAAACCTCACCGATTTCAGAACGCTGCAGATTACGGAGATCATCTGCAAGGTTTGCAATTATTCCGAACGCAACATTCATCTCGAGAAGAAGACGTAGTACATATTCCGGTTCAACCAGCTGGTTGGAATATTCTGAAGGCTGAAGTCCAAGGAATCCGACATACATTCTTTCAAGTTCTTCAGGATCCTTTACAATCATCGACGGACCGTTATAAGAACCTACAGGGCCTGCAAGCTTACCGACAAGCTGATTTGAAAGCTCTTCAATGCGGAGAATTGATTTTCCGAGGCGGCTTACAAATTCAGCGATACTCCATCCGAATGTAATAGGAACGGCATGCTGACCGTGAGTACGTCCAACCTGAGGAGTAGCACATTCCCTTTCAGCTATTTCACACAAATACTTTTCAAGAGTTTTAAGTTCAGGAAGAACAACGTTTTTAGTTACATCACGCATGCGGCAGCTGAGGGCTGTATCAAGAATATCAACGGATGTTGCACCAAGATGAATGAGAGGTCCGATTTCTGAGTCAACTTTTGTCTTCATAACGTTAACCAGAGCACGGATATTATGCTTTGTCTTTTCTTCCTCAGCATAAACTTCCTGAGGATCAATATTTTCAGCAACCTCATCAAGTTTCTTTACGGCTGCGTCAGTAAGATTTCCGCGCATCTTAAGGTGTGCCTTAACAAGGGCTGCCTCACACTTTGCACAGGAGCGGATACTTGCCTCTTCTGAAATATATTTTGACAGGCCTTCAAAAACAGAAGCTTCTGAAAGTGAATAACGGTGATCAATACAAGAAAGATTTTCAAAAATATTACGTGTTTCCATAATAAAATAATTATCGCATAAATTTCTACAAAAGACAACGTAATTAAAGCCTTTGTTGACGAAATCTTCATATATAAATGTCTCAGAAACAACCCCTGGCAGAAATATTTTTTTAATAAAGTGGTGATTTTGAAAAAACAGTGAAAATATATTATATATGGAAAATCAGGAAATCTACAAAGAAACAAAAATGTCGCAGCAGGATGAACCAGTTGATGACCCGGTACTGAATGCCGCAAGAAAAGCATTTAAAATAAACTACCTGTACCCGTGGCAGCGCATTGTAATTGCAAACATAATGGATGCAGCAGAACAGGCCGGGTGCCGCAATAAAATAAATAATATTCCGGAAAATGATACAGAAGAAGATTTTCCTCCCCCAAACCAGATTGTCCTTCTGCCTACAGGAGCCGGAAAATCTTTATGTTTTCTCGTTCCGGCACTGCTTCTTAAAGGACCTACCCTCATACTGTATCCGCTTATCGCACTGATGTCGGACCAGAAGCGCAGAATGGATGACGCAGGAATTGTCAGCGCAGTACTCAAAGGCGGACAAAGCGTCGGGGAACGGCTCAACAACCTTCAGATGATACGCAGCAAAGCAAAAGTAATTCTTGCAAACCCTGAAGTTCTCCAGGACAAGAAACTGATTGAAGAATTGAAAAAAACTCCAATAGCCCATATTGCAATAGATGAAGCCCACTGCGTCAGCGAATGGGGAGACTCATTCCGTCCGTCCTATCTGACTTTAGGAAGCATTATAAAAGAACTGAACCCAAAATGCGTAACAGCCTTTACAGCAACAGCCTCTCCTGAAGTTCTTGCAAGAATTTCAGAAATACTTTTTGACGGTAATGCACGCATAATAAGGAGCTGTTCTGACAGACCGAACATACACTACAGCGTCATAAATGCCTGGAACAAAAAAAGGGCTGCATTTTCCCTTGCCATAAAAGAGCCCGGGCCCCTCATAATATTCTGCGGCACAAGAAGAAAATCTGAAGATATGGCAAGAGAACTTGCTCCTGTTCTGGGCTATGAAAACGTACGGTTTTATCACGCGGGAATGACTAAGGAAGAAAAAGACCGTACTGAAAAATGGTTTTACCCGAAAAAAGACGGCGTATTATGTTGTACCTGCGCATTTGGAATGGGTATCGATAAAAAAGACATCAGGACCGTAATTCATCTGGAAGCAAGTCCTACTGCTGAAAGCTACATTCAGGAAGCAGGCCGCGGAGGAAGAGACGGAAGTACGGCAAAGGCCATTCTCCTGTGGAACTGGAAAGATTCCGTAAAATACGGAAAACATGAAAAAGGAAGCCGTAAATCAATCATGAAAAAATTTGCAGAAAGCAGAAGCTGCAGAAGACAGGTCCTGCTTGACGCTTTAGGAGGAGAACAGGCCTTCTGTGAAGGATGTGACATATGTAGCAGCAGACACCCGGCTTATTTTGCAGCAGATGCCGCTGCCGTCATGCATTTTATCCGGAAAAAAAACTTTCTCCTGAAAAAAGATGCTTTATTAAATGCCCTTACCAATGAACTGAACAGAAATAACGTCAGCAGCAGAATAAATTCATGGCATTCTGATGATGTGCTTGAAGTCCTCGTTCAGCTGGAAGATTCAGGCCTTATAAAAAAGGGCAGTTTTGCATCAAAAAAACAGTACGGCTGCCATATCAAACCACCCCTTTATCAACCTGAGCAATTCCCCTCATCTGCGCAAGATTCCTGTAACCATGAGATTTCATAAAGGCTTTCATTCCTTCGGTAATATCTTTAGCCACATCAGGATTAGTAAACTTAGCAGCTCCGACTCCGACCGCCGCAGCACCAGCCATAATAAACTCAACTGCATCTTTCCAGTCAGAAATACCTCCAATTCCGATTACCGGAACCCGTTTTTCCGGAGGAAGAGTATTTATTCTGGCAATGACATCATAAACCATTCTGAGCGCAAGAGGCTTCAGTGCAGGTCCGCTCCATCCTGCATGAACCTTTTCAAAGAATGGCTTTCCTTCCTCAATATTTATCGCAACTCCATGAACCATATTTATGAGGCTAAGTCCGTCTGCTCCGGCATTTATACAATACTCTGCAACTTCACATATATCAGGTGCATTTGGAGAAAGTTTGACAAAAAGCGGCTTATGAATTTCTTCCTTTACAAGCTTTACAGCCCAATATGCAAGTTCCGGATCCATACCGAAAGGAGTTCCGCTCACATTAGGACAGCTGATGTTAAGTTCAATTATTTTTGCATCAGTTTTATCAAGCATTCTTGCACCGTTTATATATTCAGTTATATCTTTACCGGCAAGATTTACGATTACCTCAGGACCAAGTTCAAGCATGGGAGAAAGAAGGTTGTCTACAAAATACGGTACACCAGGATTCTGAAGTCCTATGGAATTCATGTTTCCGCCTACAACTTCAAGGCATCGTTCACCACTGTTACCGGCTCTAGGTTCATAGGTTATTCCTTTTGAAGTAATGGCACCCCACCAGCGCACATCTGAAACACCGCGGTAATTCTGGCCATAGGCAAAGGTTCCTGCAGTAGCAATTACCGGGTTCTTCAGTGTAATACCGGCAAGATTAACGGTAAGATCCGGATCTTCGTTTTCTTCCAGAGGTTTTCTTCGAGACGAAGGTTTAGGAAATGTTATTATTTTTGAATCAAAAACAGGTCCGTCCTTACAAACCCTCTTTTTTCCTATGGAAGTATCTATCGTACAGCCTAAACAGGCCCCAAGACCACAGAGCATTCTGTGTTCCATGCTTACATAGCACTGAATGCCAAGTTCTTCCGCAACAGATTTTACATAAGCCAGTGCAGGAGTCGGACCGCAGGCATAAATAACTTTATATCCGGCTTTTTTTACAGCATCTTTTGTAAACGCAACCGGAAGCATTCCTTTTATTCCCTCCGAACCATCATCAGTAGTAATTACAAGATTAAAAGGATGAATATGCTCAAGACCATAACTTCCGCTTTTAAAACTGGCATAAAAATCGTATGAGCCGTCAGGAAGGGAAGAAGCAAGATTTGCAACAGGAGCTACTCCTATTCCTCCGCCGACAATACATATTTCATTTTTTGAAAAATCTACTGTTTCAGAAGGAGAAGGCCAGGGAGTTCCAAGCGGACCGATTACCTTCATTTTTTCTCCGGCTGTAAAGTGACATAATTCCTGAGTACCCCTGCCCTTTTCCATTATCATGAACTGAACCGTATACTCACTTCTGGAAGTTGTCCTGTTAAATTTTTCCTCACATCTGTAAACACTTATAGGTCTGTTATACTGAACATCTGATTTCTGTCCTTTTATTAAATAAAACTGACCCGGTTTAGGACCAATCTGATTCTCATGCTGCTGAACTATAGTCGTCTGAAGAAGATAAATATTTGACTGTCCTTTAACGGCAAAACACTTTTCCACAGTTGTTTCACCATAAAACAATATACCCCTGCCTTTTTCATCAATATCAGCTAAATCCAATTTTTCGCCATCCTTAAATAAACTAATACTAACTTAAATTAGCATTAGCTAACTATACTAAAAATGGAGAATCTTTGGAATATGTTTTATAAAGATTTTTAATTATCAGACTTTATTTAGCAGCTGCTTCTTTTTCTGCAGAAGCTTCACCTTCAGGTTTCTTTTCTCCCTCTGCAGCCGGAGCAGAAGCAGGAGCCGGTTTTACTTTAGGCATGCGGGGCTTCTTTTTATACTTAATTACATAATTAGCCAGTGAAATGAAAACAATCATTAAAATGAGAATAAAAATTACATGCCAGTCTCCAAGAACATCAAGACCAATTCCGATTGCCTCACCCATAGCACTCCCCTTACAAAAAATGACGGTTTTCTGTCCTCAGACAAAAAACCGTCATTACCTGTCACTGATTAAAGATAAATCAGTTCAGAAATTATTTTGACTGTTCTTCAACAGCATCAATATAAGAAAGATTAAGACGTCCCATCTTGTCAACTTCAAGAAGTTTTACAGGAACACTCTGACCTTCCTTAAGAACATCAGTTACTTTTTCTACACGCTGACGGCTGAGTTTAGAGATATGACAAAGACCTTCTTTTCCAGGAAGGATTTCAATAAATGCACCAAAGTCCATGATGCGTTTTACTGTACCCTGATAAATTGTACCTGGTTCCGGATCTTCACAAATACCTTTAATTGCCTTCTTTGCAGCGTCAGTTGCATTTCCAGTCTTACCGTAAATCGTAACAGTTCCGTCATCTTCAGTATTAATCGTAACACCATACTGCTGGCAAAGTGCCTTTACATTCTTTCCGCCTGGTCCGATGAGGGCACCGATTTTATCAACAGCAATCTTCATTGTGTCAATTTTTGGAGCATATGGACTGATTGGCTGAGGTTTGTTGATACACTTTTCCATGATACCAAGAATATGCTCGCGACCGCGTTTTGCCTGAGCAAGAGCCTTGCGCATGATATCCATAGAAACACCGGCAATTTTAATATCCATCTGGAATCCGGTAATACCGTCATGAGTTCCGGCTACCTTAAAGTCCATGTCTCCAAGATGATCTTCTTCTCCAAGAATATCAGAAAGAATTGCATACTTCTTGTACTGAGGACCGTCTGTAATAAGACCCATTGCAATACCTGCAACCATCTTCTTCATAGGTACGCCTGCTGCAAGGAGTGAAAGACATCCGCCGCAGGTAGAAGCCTGTGATGAAGAACCGTTAGATTCCATGATTTCAGAAACAACACGAATTGTATAAGGGAATTCTGAACGGCTAGGAATCATAGGTGCAAGAGAACGGCGGGCAAGATTTCCATGACCGATTTCACGGCGTCCTGTCGTAAGTTTTCCTACTTCACCAACTGAATATGGTGGGAAATTATAATGAAGGATAAAGTTTTCGCTTCTGTCTCCTTCGATATCATCATATACCTGTTCATCCATTGCAGTACCAAGTGTCGTAACTGCAAGAGACTGTGTCTCACCACGGGTAAAAAGTGCTGAACCATGAGGTCTAGGAAGAACATTAATTTCGCAGGTAATAGGACGGATATCTTCAGTTCCGCGTCCGTCAATACGAAGTCCTTTCTCAAGAATACTTGAGCGGAGAAGATCATACTGAATGTCATCAAAAAGAGCACTGAAGAGTTTTGCCTGTACAGGATCCTCAAGCTGTTCTGCATACTTTTCTGCAATCTGATTCTTAACAGCCTTTACTGCATCACCGCGGGCCTGCTTTCCCTTAAGGAAGCATGCAGTCTGCATGAGAGGAAGTGCCTCTGCCTTAATTGCATCTGCATTTGCAAGCTCAACATTAAGAGGAGCAAGCGGAAGTTTTTCCTTACCTGCAAGTTTTACAAGTTCTTCCTGAAGAAGACACATATCAGTAATAAAGCCCTGTGCCTTTTCAAGAGCACCAAGCATTACTTCTTCAGAAACTTCATTTGCACCGCCTTCTACCATTGTAAAACCGTCTTTTGTTCCGGCAACAACGATTTCAAGCTGAACTTTTTCCATCTGTTCATATGTAGGATTAATTACATATTCACCGTCAATATAACCAACACGGCAGCCTGCTACAGGACCGTGGAAAGGAATGTCTGAAATAGAAACTGCAGCAGATGAAGCAATTACTGCAAGAATATCCGGTGGATTTACACCATCAACAGAAACACAGGTAGGAACAATCTGAATCTCACGACCAAATGCTGTCTCAAAAAGCGGACGCATAGGACGGTCAATAAGACGGCTTACAAGGATTTCCTTATCCTTAGGACGACCTTCTCTTTTTACAAAACCGCCAGGGATTTTTCCGGCAGCATAAAACTTTTCATTGTACTCAACAGTTACAGGAACAAAATCAAGTCCTTCTTTAACTTCACTTGAAGCACAAACTGTAGCAATTACGGCAGTACCACCAATCTGTGCGTATACACATCCGTTTGCCTGTTTTCCGATTTTACCAGTCTCAAGAATGAGTTCCTGGTCACCGATTTTACGGGTTACTCTCTGTACCATAAAATTTTCCTTAATTCTTTTTTTGTTCTTTTTTTTTCTGCAGTACTCAGCATAAGCTAAATAGCCGCAAGGTTTATTCCGTTTGAACAGCCGGAATCACCTTTCTTCTTCAGTATGGAAGCAAAGTCACAAAAAACTGCTTTACGGGAATTTCCGGAAAAGACAGTTTTCTTAACTAAAAAGGCGGCACGATTTTACACAATCAGAATGCCGCCTTCTTTGGAGAATTTACTTACGGATACCAAGTTCCTTAATAAGAGCTCTGTAGCCTTCAAGGTTTGTACGCTGATAGTACTTAAGAAGCTTTCTGCGTGAACCTACAACTTTAAGAAGACCGCGCTGAGCGCTAGTATCCTTTGGAAAAGCCTTGCAGTGTTCTGTGAGCTGCTTGATACGTTCAGTCATAAGTGCAATCTGAACTTTTGTGTTTCCGGTGTCATTTGCATTTGCACCGAATTTGCTTACGATTGAAGCAGATGTTTCTTTTGTAAGTGCCATAACTTACTCCTTTTATATAAATTACCATGTTACCCAGCTTTTTCTTCACAAAGTAACATTAGGTTTGTAAACAAACTTTACCTCAGTCAAACGTTTTGCCGTATTTTCTGTAGGCAGAAGAACCTCAACAGTGTTTTCTGAAACAGAAAGCATTGTATGAAGAATATTTTCACCCAAAACGGCTGCAACTTCATAAGTTCCGTTTTCAGGAAGAACCTGTCCGGAAACTACAGCGGCAGAAAACCATTCCATCATGGGATCTGAAGAAACTGTCTTTGAAGGCGTAAATTCAGTTTCTGAAAGATCAAGCACAAAACACCCTGAAAGCATTTTCTGTACCGATGCAAAATCACCTTTCCTTACAGCACTGCGTATTCTTGATGAACTGATGCTCTGTCCTTCCAGACAGACTTTCTCTACAGAACGGAACTCAAATCCATATTTCTCTGACAGAGCCTTTATCACGGCAGAATCAGCCTGACCACGGAATCCGCACCTGAAATCAATTCCCTCAGCCATATACTTCATTCCTACTAAAGAAACTAAAGTGCTGACAAAATCTTCTCCGCTAATTCTACTGAAATCGTCAGAAAAGTCAATGATTACGGCAAAGTCAAGGCCCGATTCAGAACAGAACCGGAGTTTCTGTGAAAGAGTCATCACGTCACCTTCATAAACTCCCGTTTTATTCTTTACAAGTTCACCGGGATTTGTAAAAGTCACGATTCCTTTTACAGGAATGGAACTATCCTTTACCATTTCTATCAAAGTCCGGTGTCCCGAATGCATTCCGTCAAAATTACCGACAGTCAATGCCGTTCCTTTCTGCCGCCAGCTTAAAGGAAATTCCCCTTTCACAATATCGTTCCAGGTAAAGACCTTAAGCTTCTTTTTCTGACGGGGTACAACAAACCCGTAAAAAAGCCGGTGATCAGGATTAAGCCGCACCATGCCGGCAAACATGCCGTCGGAATAAAAAACGGCAATTTCCTTATCCTTCAGGGTACACGGAGGTTCACTCACTCCTGTTGTTATTCTCCTGAACATACTGCCGGAAAGAGGACGTCCGTTGAGGTAAGATTTTTCTGCATCTTTTTTCAGTTCACTTACTTCAAAACCACATAAAGAAGCGGTTTCCGGAGTAAAATCAAGAAACCTGCTCCTGATGTCAGTAAACACTGAATCCGGAGTAATACGTTTTTCATTTTTAATTTCAGAACAGCGGCGTGCATTTTCGATTCCGTAATCAATAGTAAAATCACAAAATCCAGAATAACAGGCCGCATCCTTAAGATAAAACGGGCCCACCTGAGTACGCCTGAGGGCACACAAAAAAGCACAGCTACCCGCAGCAGCAGCAATATCCCGTGCAAGAGCCCTGATGTAAGTTCCTTTTGAACAGGTAATCTCTAAAAGCGCATAAGAAAGCCCGTCATCCCCGGCTTCCCTGAAATCAAGAAGTTCATTTTTATAAATAAAAACCTGACGGCTGTCCAGTTTTACTTCCCCACCGCTTCTGACAACATCACTTGCACGTTTTCCGCCTGAATGGAGCGCTGAATAAACTGGAGGAACCTGAAGCTGCACTCCAGTAAAAGACGGAAGTACATTTTCAAGAGCTTCTCTTGTTAAAGAAGGAGCTGTCTTCATTACAGTTCCTGTAGGATCAAGAGTATCTGTTTCTTTACCAAAACAGACCACAGCCTGATAAGTCTTTGTAAAACCAGTAATATGAGGAACAAGATGAGTAAGATGACCGCTTAAAACAACAAGAAGTCCTTCTGCAAAAGAATCCAGCGTTCCTGTATGACCGATTTTGTCAGTATCAAGAGCGTGCTTTATATCCCATAATGAAGAGAAACTTGTAATACCGGGAGTCTTTGCATAAAGAAGAATCCCGTCTTTTACAGAAGTCCTTTTATTTTTTTTCATTTAACCGCTATCTAACCATTATTTTCTTCGTCTTCCCGGGCTTTAGATTCAGCTTCAAGAGCATTAAGCTTCTGAACCATCTTATAACCCTCTTTCATGCTGAAATCAGCAACGAATGTAAGGCGAGGAAAACGATAAACAGAAAGTTTTTTTGCAATAGAACACTGAATAAAACCGGCCGCACTCTGTAAACCTGCAACACCACGTTTTACAGAGGCGTCATCCATAAAGGAAGAAACAAAAACCTTTGCATAAGCCAGGTCACCGGCAACTTCAACCCGATCAATGGAAAGAAATTCACTTACGCGTGGATCCTTAATTTCATGTCTGAGGAGCATAAGTGAAATTTCCTGTCTGAGCTGTTCACCCAGACGCAACAATCTGTACTGTCCCATTTAATTTTCCTGAGATTCTCCGGAATCCGAAGCCTGGTGTTTTTCTGCTTCAGCCTGTTCTTCAGCAAGAGTCTGACCAAGCTTACGCTTAACTTCAATATATTCAAATGCTTCGATAGTATCGCCAACCTGAATATCCTGCCAGTTTTCAATACCGAGACCACACTCAAATCCTTCACGAACTTCCTTTGCATCGTCCTTGAAACGCTTGAGGGAAGAAACTTTGGCTGCAGAACATACAACGACTCCGTCACGGATAACGTTAACATAGCTTGTTCTCTTAACGATACCGTCCCGTACCATACATCCGGCAATAAGACCAACCTTAGGAACCTTAAAGGTATTAAGTACTTCAATAGTTCCGGTAACCTCTTCTTTTGTATCCGGCTGAAGCATACCTTCCATAGCCTGCTGAATTTCTTCAACACACTTATAGATGATGTTATATTTGCGGATTTCTACCTTTTCCTGCTCTGCAAGAGCCTTTGCCTTTGGAGTAGGACGTACGTTAAATCCGATGATGATTGCATTAGAGTCAGCAGCCGCAAGAGTTACATCGCTTTCATTAATTGCACCCGCACTGGAATGAATTACAGAAAGGCGTATTTCTTTTGTTGACAGCTTCTCGAGGGATGCTTTAAGTGCTTCTGCAGAACCCTGAAGGTCAGCTTTAATGATAACCTTAAATTCCTTAACTTCACTGGCCTCAATTGTAGAGTAAAGATTATCAAGAGTAACTTTCTTGACAGCCTTTGCATCTTCAAAGCGCTTAAGTTCCTGACGTTTTGCAGCAAATGCACGGGCATCTTTTTCACTTTCCGTAACCTGGAACGGATCACCGGCATTAGGCATATTTTCAATACCGAGAACTTCTACAGGAGTACATGGTCCTGCCTCAGTAATTTTCTGTCCCTTATCATTAAACATTGCACGTACACGGCCTGAATAAATACCTGCTACAAACGGATCTCCTGTTCTGAGTGTTCCCCGTTCAATAATTACAGATGCTACAACACCACGGCCCTGATCAATACGGGATTCAATAACCTTACCTTCTGCACGACAATCATACTGAGCCTTAAGTTCAAGCATTTCTGCCTGAATGAGTACAGCATCAAGAAGTTCATCTATACCTTCCCGCTTAAGTGCAGAAATATTTACATACTGAGTATCTCCACCCCAGGCTTCCGGAGTAAGACCGTGTTCAGAAAGCTGCGTCATTACGCGCTCAGGATTTGCATCCGGTTTATCCATCTTGTTTACGGCAACAATAATTGGAACCTTTGCATCTTTTGCATGGTTAATTGCTTCAAGAGTCTGAGGCATTACACCATCATCTGCTGCAACTACAAGGATAACAATATCCGTAATCTGAGCTCCGCGGGCACGCATCATTGTAAAGGCTTCATGTCCCGGTGTATCAAGGAAAGTAATGTCTCCCTTAGGAGTTGATACTCTGTAAGCACCGATTTTCTGAGTAATACCGCCTGCTTCTCCGGCTGCTACGTTTGCATTACGAATTGCATCAAGAGTCTTTGTCTTACCGTGGTCAACATGACCCATTACGGTAACGATAGGAGGACGGGAACGTTCCCCCTCTGCATTTCCCTTATCACTTTCGATGACAGTTTCATCATAAAGGCTGATAAGGTGAACCTTACAGTTATATTCCTCTGCAAGAATCGTTGCAGTATCAGAATCTATAGACTGGTTAATGGTAACCATCATACCCATGGACATGAGTTTTCCGATAATTTCGCCAGCCTTAAGGTTCATCTTACGGGCAAGATCAGATACGGAAATGGTTTCCATGATATCTATTGTTGGAGGTACAACATTTGCAGGAGTACTCTCCTTCTTTTTCTTATAAAGTTCTTCCTCATCAAAGAATTCTTCTTTATCTTTGCGCTGTGAATAATCCTGCTTTTTACCCTTAAACTGCTTCTTTGCAGGAGTTTTTCCCTGAGGAATAGGAGCTGGAGGAACAAAAGACGAACCGCCTCCAAATCCAGGACGGGAACCTCCGAATCCAGGACGGCTTCCGCCAAATCCACCGCCCTGACGGTTAAATCCGCCGCCCTGACGATTATTGTTAAATCCACCCTGACGGTTTGCACCGTTTCCGTTAAATCCGTTTCCACCACGGTTTCCATTGAATCCACCCTGACGGTTTGCACCGTTTCCGTTGAATCCGTTTCCACCACGGTTATTATTATATCCGCCGGAGCGCTCACGGTTCTGATAACCTTCACGAGCCTGAGCCCCTGTAAATCCAGAACCACGATTATTTCCGTAACCGCTGTTATAACGATTACCATATCCGCCCCTGCTGCCGGAACCGCTTAAATTGCCGGCACGAACATTAGGACGGGCAGAATTAATCTCAAAAGACTGTCTCTGAGGCTTGTTCTGCTGCTGAGGACGTTCTGAATTATTCTCAACCTTACGTTCTGCAGGTTTTTCCTGAACTGGAGCAGCAGCCTTTGGTGCTGTCTGCTGAACTGCAGTTTCCTTAGTTTTTTCAGCAACCGGTTTTTCTTCCGGCTTAGCGGATGTCTCAGGGGCCTTCTTTGCAACAACCCTTACCGCAACCTTTTTCTGCTTTTCAGGCGCAGCAGGCTTACGTTTTACAACGACAACCTTCTTTTCAGACTGAGTTTCCGGTTTCTTTTCTTTTTTAATCACCACAAATTCTGGCTTTTTTTCTGATTCATCCGCCATGTTTTTCTATTATTCCTCTTCAAAAACAAATTCAGCACCGCACTTCGGACAATGTGTCATATCCAAAGTGATTCTTTCTCCACATTCAGGACAGAAATATCCTTCCTCTTCCTGAGTTTCTTCAGATGATTCAACAACAGCATCTTCTGTCTTTTCTTCTTCATCCTCAAACTCAACGTTTTCACTGATAATCTTATTGATTGCTTCAATATCATCAGCATTAACACCCTGAACTTTTATTGCAGAACCGTCTTCAACAGCTGCCATAAACTTTTCAATATCATCAATTCCCGCATCCTTAAGAAGGGCGGCAATTTTCTGATCTACACCAGGAAGCTGTGATACAGTTGTAACCTCTTCGTAAGAATCATCCGCAGCATCATTAAACAGGGATTCTGCAGCCTTGCGTGTATCTGATTCTGTAAGGTCAAGCTCAGCAGCCTGTTCTTCCGTTTTAACGTCAATAAGCCAGTCACAGAGGCGGTTTGCAAGACGAACGTTCTGTCCCTGCTTACCGATAGCAAGAGAGAAGGAACTTTCCGGAACAATTGCAAGAGCTTCCTTCTTTTCTGCATCACGGATTACAACCTGTGTAACTTCTGCAGGAGAAAGGGCATTCTTGATGAATACATGAGGATCTTCGTCATACTTAAGGATATCGATTTTTTCACCCTCAAGTTCGCGGATAACAGCCTGAATGCGCACACCTTTAGGTCCTACACAGGCTCCTACAGGATCTACATCCAGTTTGTTTGAATAAACTGCGATTTTAGAACGGTATCCGGCTTCACGCACAACTTTGTATACGCTTACGATTCCCTCTGAAATTTCAGGAACTTCATTTTCAATAGTATCCTGTACGAATTTAGGATCTGAACGGCTGAGGATAACCTGAATTCCAGTATTTGTCTTTTTAATGTCAACAATAAGAGCCTTAATGCGGTCATTCTTGCTGTAAGTTTCCCTTGGACTCTGAAATTTAACCGGGAGCATTCCCTCAACTTTTCCAAGATCGACAAAGATATTTCCGTTGCGTTCACGCTGATAGTAACCTATGATAATCTGTCCAACCTTATCTTTGTATTCATTGTAAAGATTATCCTTATAGCGTTCGTTAAATCCCTGATGAGCCATCTGCTTACCTGTAGTAACTGCAGAACGCTCAAAATCATGAGGATCAACAAGAATGTCTATTTCGTCACCAATTTCACATTCAGAGCTGAGCTTAAGGGCTTCTTCAAGTTCGATTTCCTGAGACGGGTCATATACACCGTCAACGATAGTCTTACGTGAATAAACAGTTACGTCTGACATATCATCTGCAAATTTTACGATACAGTTGTCTGAAGTACCAAAAGTTTTCTTGTAAGCTGCTTTAATTGTGTTTTCTACTGTCTGCCTGATTGAATCCTCACTGAGACCTTTCTCTGCTGCCAGTGCACGGATTGCATCTGCCATTTCTGACATATCAAGCCCCCTTATAAATTAAAAAATTTTGCCTTAGCAATATCTACATAGGAAACGGATTTTTTTGTTCCGTCCTCTGATTCCAAAACAAGTTGATTTTCGTCGGAAGAAAGAAGAGTTCCTGCCACCCAGTCACTGACATTCTTATCCCAGACACGGATTTTTCTGCCTGCAAAAACTGAAAATTCCCAGGCATTCTTTATATTACGGTCAAGCCCCGGAGAACATACTTCCATGTAGAGGTTATCTTCCGTTACGTCTGAACCGTTATTCTGCAAAAGTTCAAGGATTTTCGGGCCTAAAAGATGATGCACTTTAGAACAGTCTGCAACACCAATGTCTTTTTTTGGATCTGACGGCGAGATAACTGCCGTAACATGAATATTACCGTTCTGCGGTACTACCTGAAGTTCAACAAGAACAAAACCTGCTGACAAAACGCACTCTGCGCTTTCCTTATAATAGGGATTTTTTTCAGGTGAAATATACTCCAAACCTTACCTCTGCAACATCTGTGGTGATTAAACTAAAAAAAAGGAGCCGTTTTTTCGGGCTCCACTTTAAAGTTTATTAAAATGTTACTTACCTTAACATTTAGAAGAAAGTATGTCAACTCCAGTAAAAAATCAATCTGAAAACTTATAGAAATGTTCCGGCAAATCTGCCTGAAGAAGCAGCTGCTTTCCATCAACAGGAAGAGTAAGCCGGACACAGGCAAGCTGGAGTTTTTTTATTCCGGCTTTTCTCAGCAGTTTATTCATCTTGAAATTTCCATGCTGGTCATCTGCAGCCAGAGGAGCACCGCTTTTTGCCATCTGAATCCTGATCTGATGCATGCGGCCGGTTCCCAATGTTATATGAACAAGGTTTAATTTTATACTGACATCCGATTCAGGAACCTTAATTTCAGTCGATTTTACTACTTCAAAAAAAAGTTCCGCATTCTGGATTCTGCCGTGAGCCTCCACTTTAGAAACCAGTTTTCCTTTTCGGGAAGGCTTTCCGTTGCAGATTACCTCACCGCAGCAAACACACATGTATTCTTTTTTAACTTCCTTTGTTCCTATTAATGAAGTCCATTTCGAAGCAGCAGCAGGATTCTTTGCCACTATAAGGAGACCGGAAGTTTCTTTATCCAGGCGGTGTACCAGATGAATTCTATAGCCTAAACGGGCTGAAAGTTCATCATCAAGAGGATGAGCTATTCCCTTTCCTCCCTGAACCGCAGTTCCGCAGGGTTTGTTGACTACAAGGATTTCATCATTTTCAAAAATTACTGGAAAATCTTTCATGTGCCGATATTATATATAAAGAGGTTTACTGATGACAAGAATGAAAAGAACAATCGTGTTTCTGTTTATACTTTTAACTGCACTCCCGGCTTTCTGCGGAAAAACATACTTCACCGGCCTTAAACCATCCGTTTACATGGATCTGCCGGAAGGATTCGGAGTAAAAGAAACCGGAGAAAACGGAAAATACTTCATGCTTTCTTCGTCCGTAGTTCCTGTCACGGCAATCATAAGAATTTATCCGGAAGGCCGCTTTTCTTCCAACAGAGAAGCTCTTACGGACATAATGACAAAATTTTCACTTTCTGCTCAAACCGGCGACTTCAACTGGGGAGAAGGCATTTCTGCCATGAGCATCTTTGAAGGAAACATGCTCGGCATTCAGTCTTCAGGTTTCGCAATAAGCACAACACTTCCTGACAGTCAGGGAACCTTCGTATACCTAATCTGGAGTTCTTCAGAAAACTTTGAAAACACCGCATCCTTCATGGGAAGTTTTATGGACAGCCTTTACGTAAGCGCAGACAACAGTCTTGAATGCGGAGCCATGACAGCCTTTGCCTACCCTAAATCAGAAGAAACCGAAGAAACAGACATAAATATAGAAGGAATTGAAATAAAAACCATTCTGAATGCCACCGACATGGAAGCTGCAGACTATCTTGTAAAAAGAGAATACTTCACCCTTCTCTGCTATCAGTCCTCCCCTGCATGGCAGCTGGCATGGCAGAGATACTACAGGATGATTTACAGAGATTCCTGTTCCAGGCTCCTAAAGCCTGCCTACGACATCTATAAAGAACTGGCTCCATTCTGCAACGACAATACCGATCTTGCACAGAAACTGCTTAACTGGACCCAGGGATTTGAATATTCAAGGGAAAAAAACGAAGCTGACTTTACATCCCTTCCGGCGGCTTTGACAGGAGAAGGCTGTGACTGTGATACAAGGGCAATGCTGCTGTGCGTTTTACTGAACGGAATGAACATGGACTGCTGTCTTTTTGTCAGCCCCTCATTCAATCATGCCGTTGCGGGTCTTGTTTCAGACCACCCGGGATTCGGATTTAGTTTAGGTGAGAAAAAATACCTTACCGGAGAAACAACTGCAAAAGACCTTTCATGGGGAAAAATAGCCTCCGACATGACAGACCAGTCACAGTGGATTCCGGTTCTGTTCTATTAGGTTAAGATATTTTCTGAGAAAACTTATTTTGTAAGCAGGTTATAAACTTCTACAGGATCCTCTGATTTCAGGAGAGCTTCCCTAAGTGCAGGATCCTTAAGTTTTGACGTAAAATAAGCCAGCGTCTGAAGATAATAATTATGCTGGTTATAGGCAGCTCCGATCATAAGAACAATCCGTACCGGAACATCGTCAAGGGCTGAAAAATCCATGATGTCACATTTTGAGATACCCAGGCTTACCACAAGATCAGTTATACTTGAGAGCCTTACGTGAGGAATGGCAATTCCCCTTCCGATTGCAGTAGAAACAAGATCTTCCCTCTTCAGGATTTCTGCCTGAAGTTCCTTACCGTCCTTTATCTGAGGAGCAGTAGCAAGATTATCTGAAAGTTCAACCAGAGCATCATGCTTTGTAACGTGATTAAGAAAAACAATACGTTCAGGAGAAAGAATATTCTTTACTTTAATTTCTCCTTCCGGACGGGCAGAACCGGAAAGCCGCTGATTTACCCAGTGCTCGATTTCTGCTTTCTTAAAGCGCCATACAGTTCCAATCTTTCCGCTTGGAATTTCGCCTTTCTGAGCCCAGTCATAAACAGTACGTTCGCTTACACGAAGATATTTTGCAACTTCTTCTATAGTAAGAATATCATCTTCCATAATATTATTTTCCTCAATTTTTTTGTCTGTCGTATTTTGCAAACTTTACGGTTTTTTGTCAATGTTTACATCTGTTAAGAATAAAAAAATATCCGTTTATAATATAGAACTTTTCTTTTTTACAATTATAAACTAATATCAGACACATGAAACCATCAAATAAAAATAAAATCATCATCGGCGTAACGGCATTCTGCGTACTTTACATAATATTCGCCATGCGGCCGCTGGGAAAAGAACTTCATCTGATACCTGAATGGACACAGGATATTTTTCATGTAAACGAAACCGCTCAAACTGAGAAAAAAGAGCTGATTCCCTTCAAGCTCGGACAGAACATAGGATATTTTACAGAAGACGGATCAATCGTCCGCAACATACCTTTTCCATATAAAGCAGCAGTTTCTGATTCTTATTATGCAGCATTCGGAACCAACAATAATTCTGCAGATTTTTTTAATGCAGACGGCACAAAAGCTGGAACAATAGAACTTTCTGGATTTCCTTTTTTTGACAAAGACCGGATATATGTTTTTCTTCCGGGAGGCACCTCTTTTGTTAAATGCGGTTCCGACGGAAAAGCTCTCTGGAAATTTGAAAACTACGCTCCAATCACAGCCTTCAGTTCAAGTAAAGGCGGAACAGTAGCAGGCTATGCAGACGGCACCCTCATTTCCTTCAACAATGACGGTTCTGTAAACCACAGGTTTTCTCCAAAGGGAAGCAGGCATGAGATAATTTTAGGAGCAGGAATCTCTTCTGACGGAAACTCAGTTTCATGCATCAGCGGACGGGACAGACAGAGGTTCGTAACGGCAAAAAAAGACAAAGGACACAGCCGCATCGTTTTTCATGAATATCTTGAAACAGAATCCTCCGAACAGGTAATCGTAAAATACTCCCTCAATGACAGGGCTGTCTACTACAGCTACAAAGACCATCTCGGAGTATACAGCTACGATGATGAAAAATCCTATCATCTTCCTATAAATGGAAGAGTAATTCAAATTGAAGAATCTTCTTCTGAGTCCCTTGTATTTGTACTCAGTAAAAATGACAGCAAATACACGGTTACCGTTCTTGAAAAATACAACCATATCGCTTCACAGTTCTCCTTTGAAGCAGAATGCGCATTCATTCAGGTGCGGGGCAAAAATTTCTACATCGGAAGAAACAGTAAGATTTCAAGACTTACAGTTTCTAAAAAATAAACAGTACAGACAGGCGGAATACTATGAAAAAAATAATATCAATGGCAGTTCTTACAGCCGGTTTTGCAGCATCAGGTGTATTCGGAGAATTTTCTTCCTTTGACTGGCCTCAGAATGAAACGGCCGCAGATTCTTTTTTTTCTTACTTCGGTCAGCTCAGAGGCGGAACAATAAGCACTTCACTTATTTTTAACGATATTTCAGACATAAAAGCAGTACAGAACGGTGAACTCCTGCTTACAGTCAGGGAACACACAAATGACTACGGCTGGTTTGAATCTACCCTGGGAAATGCAGTATTCATTGCCCACGATGACGACCTTATGTGCATTTACGGCAATCTTGATGAAGACAGTTTACAGAAAGACCTTCCGCAGAAAGTAGAACCGGGAACTTTTATCGGAAAAAGCGGAAACTCAGGCTGGCAGGAAGGCCTCAGCTGCCTTGAATTCCAGGTACTAGATACAAAAAACTCAAACGCTGTAAATCCCCGCATTCCAATGCCCCGTACAGGAACTGAACTGCCGCTTTATGCCACAAACATTACCCTGAAGGATGACAACGGCATATACCACAATCCTTTAACGGAAAAAAGGCTTCCGTCCGGAACCTACAGCATTTACAAAGACAGACAGAAAACTGCTGTTCCTGCAAAGACAACAGTTTCCATAAACGGAGCTGCAGTAGAGCACATTCAGTTTGAAACCCTGTGTGAAAAAAACGGAAAACTCTGTACCAGCGGAAACAAAAACTATTCCGTAGAGGAACTGTATCCTGATTCAACAAAGGAACTTCTGGCACGCATTCCGCTGACACCGGGAAAAAACACGGTAGGAATTACAATCACAAACATACTCAGGGAGAATAAGAATTACTTTTTCCCCCTGGATATTTACTGATTTTACTACTGGATTCTTAAAGCACGGGCGATAATGCCTCCGCCCAGAGTAACACCGTCACTGTAAAATACAACTGACTGCCCCGGAGCTACAGCCCTCTGCTTTTCTTCGAACACTACCCTGCAGCAGGGAGTCTTGAAGTTTTCTAAATCAGCAGGAACGTAAGGCTCAACCCTTGCCTTTACGGGACGGGAAGCAAGCCTTATTTTTACCATAGCCTCAAAAGCACACAGAGGATTATAATTGCCGGCCCATACAAGATCTTCCGCAATCAACTCAGAAGAGAACAGTTCATCATCATGTCCCAGAACAATTTTATTTTCCTTTTCATCAATTTCTGCAACATAAAGAGGGCGTACGGAACTTATTCCCAGACCTTTTCTCTGACCAACAGTATAATGCTCTATTCCGCGATGACGTCCAAGAACATGTCCGTCCCTGTCTATAAAATCTCCCGGAACGGAAGGTTTGTCTGAAAAAAGCACATCAATAAAAGGCTGAGGCATGAAGTCCTGACTTTCTTCCCGGGCAGCAGCCTTAAGATTCCAGTCACGGGCCATCTGAAACACTTCTTTTTTTGTATATCCGCTTAAAGGAAAACGGACTTTCTCCAGAACAGAAGAAGGAATTCTGTGAAGGAAATATGCCTGATCCTTGGAAATATCCATTGCAACGGCAATCTGAACAGGACGGGACTGTCCTTCAGGAATATCTGCAGCATCACTTCCGTAAACAGTACGGATTGCTTCAAGAGGCCGTACTGTCTTTGCATAATGCCCCGTACAGAAATAATCATATTCAATGCCAAGTTTTGAAATTCCTGCCAGAAGGGCACCGAATTTTATAAAACGGTTGCATCTGATACATGGATTAGGAGTTCTTCCGGAACGGTATTCTGCCTTAAAATAATCCAGAACTTCCTTCTGATATTCATCCTTCACGTCAATGACATGATACTCTATTCCCTGCTCATTACAGAAAGTGCGGCACTCTTCTATATCACCTTCTTCACCGGGACCATAGCAGCTGTCATGAAGCTTTACTTCCTCAGGGAGCTGGGGCATGTCATTTTTCCACAATGACATGGTTACACCTATGACACGGCATCCCCTTTCTTTCAGAAGTTTTGCAGTAACGGTTGAATCTACACCGCCACTGAGACCGACAACAACTACATCACCTGCTTCAGGCTGTTTAAGTTCTTCATATTCCATAAGAAACAATCTATAGGAAAACTCAATTTTAATAAATACGGCTGACGCCTTAATTTATGGAACTTATGACAAAAAATCGGTATAATTGAAAAACTATGGAACACAATATGATTTTGTCAGCATCAGGCTGGCGCAAAGTATTTGCAGAATCAGGAGACCAGTTTGATTCTGGAGAAAACATCGGAGAAACAAACACATTTTTATGTGCCCTTATAGCAGAGTCTTTCGTAAACTACGTTCAGAATAAAACCCGCAAAACAAAACCAGTCATTGTACTGGGAAGGGACAGCCGTCCTACCGGTAACCAGATGGCCACGGCAATGATAAAGGCAATGCTGTACCATAAAGTAAAAATCCAGTATCTGGGCATTACCGCAGCTCCGGAGATAATGGCCTATTCAAAAAATGCAGACGGATTTATCTATATAAGTGCAAGCCATAATCCCATAGGACACAACGGAATAAAATTCGGAATGAATGACGGAGGAGTACTGGAAGCATCACAGGCAAAACTTCTGGCGGAAGACTTTAAGTCAAAGCTTCTTACCGTAAACTGCCAGCCCCATGCAGAAGAACTGCTTAACCTGACTGATGAAAAAAAATATGCAAAAGTACTTACGGAAAGCAAAGAATTTAAAAAACTCGCCGTTTCCAGCTATGAAAAATTCATTAAAACGGTAATAACAGGTACGGAAAAAGAAAAACAGCAGGAAGAATTCTTTTCTCTGCTGAAAGAATGCGTAAAATACAACCCCCTTTCCATAGTCTGTGACATGAACGGAAGCGCCCGTTCCCTTTCTATAGACAGCAGCTTCGTACAGAAATGTTCACTGGGATTTACAGCCATAAATGCTAAACCAGGTGAAATCGTTCATGAAATAATTCCTGAACCTGAAAACCTTGTATGGTGCGCAGAAAAAATGAATGAACTTCAGAAAAGCGGAAACCCGGCAGCTCTTCTCGGCTATATGCCTGACTGCGACGGAGACAGGGGAAATATGGTCTACTGGAATGAAAAACAGGATAAAGCCGTTCCAATTGCAGCCCAGGAAGTATTTGCCCTGTGCGTTATGGCTGAACTGGCCTTTGAATACTGGAAAAATCCTAAGACAAAAAAACTTGCAGTGGCAGTAAACTGTCCGACTTCCATGAGAATAGAAGAAATATGCAAAGTCTTTGATGCAAAGGTATTCCGTGGAGAAGTAGGAGAAGCAAACGTCGTAAATCTTGCACGGGAAAAGCGGAATGAAGGCTTCATCGTCAGAATTTTAGGAGAAGGCTCAAACGGAGGAAACATCACCTGGCCGTCCTGCGTAAGGGATCCGGTCGCAACTGTTTTTGCAGCAGTAAAGCTTCTCTGCATCCGGGACACGGTAAACAAAAAAGGCCGTGTTCAGGAAGGAATCTTTCACTTATGGTGCAGGCTGTCGGGACAGGAAAACAAGTACAAGCCTGACTTTACCCTCTCTGATGTAATTGAAACCCTTCCTAAGTATTCAACTACAGGAGTAAGCGAAAAGCGGGCAGTTCTTGACGTAAAGACAGAAGACAAGGGGCACCTGAAACTCAGATTCCAGAAAATATTCATGCAGGAATGGAATGCAAGGAAACAGGAACTTTTAGAAAAGTATTCCATTGCAGGTTATGAATGTATCACCACCAACGGCACAAAAGAAACCCGGAATGCCACAGAATGGAACAACGGCAACGGAGGTCTTAAGGTTCTGTTTAAGGACAAAAGCGGAAATCCTGTAGCCTTTATATGGATGAGGCCCAGCGGAACGGAAAAAGTATTCAGAGTACTGTGCGACGTAAAGGGAGATCGTCCTCAGACGGAAGCAAGCCTTCTTGAATGGGAACGGGCGCTGCTGCAGAAAGCCGATTCAAACCTGGCCTGACGTTTTTCTTTGCTAAATTCAGTTTCCTAATGTAAAATTAAAGTAATATTAAACAAACAGCAAAAAAACTGGAGGAAACTGATTTTATGGAACCTAAAAAGAAGAGTATCATCAGAAAAATCGTTTTAACGACAGGTATCGTAATAGTTGCACTTTTCGTACTGCTGGTAGAACTTTCTGTATACGAAGTAAACAAATCATCTAAAGAAACCGCAGATAATGATCTTACCCAGATTGCCCAGACCTATGCAAAATACGTAACTTCATGGATTGATGAAAACATCAACCACATGGAATTCTATACAAATGCTGATGTAGTTTATAATTACACTTCACCGGAAGAAATTGCACAATGGCTAGCTACTACACCTCCCCGCCGCACACCAGAAATTGACTATGTACTATTCATCGATGCTCAGGGAAATTCCTACTATGACTCCGGTAAACGGGGTAACAACTCAGACCGCGCCTACTACAAAGCCATAATGTCAGGCGACGATTATTTTATAGCAGACCCAACTTTTGCAAAAGCAACTGGAAAAGTATCAATAATGATAGCAAAAGCTGCTTACTCTTCCGACGGTAAAAAAATCGGTATGTTTGTCGGGGTAAAAACCATAGATAAAATTCAGTCAGAAATACATGCCTTTACCCTTGGCGAAAAAGGTTATGCCTTCATGCTTTCCGGAGACGGAACCGCAATGTGTCACCCGGACAGTGAACTTCAGATGCAGAAGAACTTCCTTAACGACAGCATTGACGGTCATCTGGACATAAATGCAGCAGCAAAACGGATGCTTGCAGGAGAAACAGGCAATGCACTCGTAAACAGTTTCGTAATGCCGGGAGAATCTGACGTTATTTTCTTTGCTCCTGTAAACAAAACCAGATGGTCAGTAGGAATCTGCATTCCAAAACCACAGCTTGACGCATCTGCAAACAGCATAAGAAACATACTTGTAATAAGCAATATAATAATCGCCATCGTTATACTTTTAATAATAATATCCCTGATGCTTATAGCCTTCAGACCCCTCAAGGCTGTAGGAAAAAGCATTGCAGGCATTGCCAGCGGAAATGCAGATCTTACCCAAAGAATAGAAATAAAACATGCAGATGAAATCGGTTCTGTAGGTATCGGCTTCAATAAATTCATAATGAAACTGCAGGAAATAATCTCTCAGGTAAAGGATTCAAAAAAAGAGCTTGTTGCAGCAGACGAAAACCTTCAGGCAAGCACTCAGGACACGGAAACTTCCATCAAAGAAATACTCGGCTGCATAAACCAGCTTAAGGAAATCATAAGAACCCAGAACCAGAGCGTAGACGGAACCGCCACGGCTGTTACCGAAATAACTTCAAACATTCAGTCTCTCGAACACATGATTCAAAACCAGTCTTCGGGAGTTACACAGGCTTCCGCAGCAACGGAACAGATGATCGGCAACATATCTGCAATAAATACTTCCATCGAAAAGATGGCCTCGGAATTTAATTCCCTGCAGCAGAAGGCAAATCTCGGTTCTTCAAAGCAGCAGACTGTAAACGAGCAGATAAGCGAAATTGAAACTCAATCAACAATGCTTCAGGAGGCAAACGTAGCAATTTCTGCAATTGCAGAGCAGACTAACCTTCTTGCAATGAACGCAGCCATAGAAGCAGCCCACGCAGGAGACGCAGGAAAAGGCTTTGCCGTAGTAGCAGATGAAATCCGTAAACTTTCCGAAACCTCTTCCGCACAGTCAAAGACCATCGGAGACCAGCTTCAAAAAATCATGTCGTCAATTCAGACTGTAGTAACCTCTTCCTCTGAATCCAGTGAAGCCTTCGTGGCAGTTTCTGCAAGCATAAAGGAAACGGATGAACTGGTAAGGCAGATAAAATCCGCAATGGAAGAACAGGCAGAAGGTTCAAAACAGGTTCTTGATGCCCTACAGACAATGAGTGACAGCACGTCAAACGTAAAGGCAGCAGCCGGAGAAATGAGTACCGGAAGCCGCCAGATTCTCTCAGAAGTAGCAAAACTCAAGGACAACTCTGGAAACCTCAATGATTCCGTAGGCGTCATTACGGCAAGTGCTACAAAAATTGAAGAAACAGGAAATGCCCTTACGGGAATCTCTGCGGAAATGAACGCATCAATTAACCGTATCGGAAAGGAGATTGATCAGTTCAAAGTTTGACGCTACTGATATAAAATCTTCACTAAAATTGAATATTTTTCTTGTGTTTTAAAAACCTTAGATTTATAATAATCGATACGCGGTTTTGAAAAACCACAGGATCCTAAAAAAAAACATTCAAAGAAGGAGAAAAACAAACATGAAAAAACTGCTTGCAGCTGCTTTAGTAGCACTCACGGCATTTACAGGACTTACTTCATGTAATTCCAAAAAAGGTGGAGCTGACATCTGTATGGTTACAGACTCAGGAGACATCACAGACCAGTCATTCAACCAGACAACTTATGAAGCATGTAAGGAATTCGCAAAAGAAAACAACCTTACTTTCAAGTATTTCAAACCAACAGCAAACACAACATCAGCACGTGTTGCTTCAATTGATCTTGCTGCAAAAGAAGGAAAAATCAAGGCTATCGTACTTCCAGGATTCCTTTTTGCAGAAGCTATCGTAGAAAGAGCAGAAAAATATCCTAACATTAAATTCATCGCCCTTGACGTATCAAAGGGAGATATTGAAGGTGCAGCACAGGCTGCAGGAAAAGCAGGATACACACTTCCTGGCAACGTTTTCTGTGCAGTATATGACGAACAGATTCCTGGCTACATGGCTGGATACGCTGCAGTTAAAGAAGGATACGAACACCTGGGATTCCTTGGCGGAATGGCAGTACCTGCTGTAGTCCGCTACGGATACGGATTTGTTCAGGGTGCAAACCAGGCTGCTGTTGAAGCCGGAAAAGCAGACAAAGTTACTGTTGAATATGTTTACGGTAACCAGTTCTTCGGTGACGCTCAGATTAAGGGTGTAATGGATTCATGGTACACAGCACGCGGAGTACAGGTTGTATTTGCATGCGGCGGCGGAATCTTTACATCAGCATGTGAAGCTGCAAAAGATGTTGGCGGAAAACTCATCGGTGTAGATACAGACCAGAGTGCCCTCATCAACTCTACTTACGGAGACGGAATGTGCATCACTTCTGCAATGAAGGGTCTTGCACCTACAGTAAAGGCAAACCTTGCTGCAATCCTCAACAACACATGGGATGACGTATACGGCGGACAGATTACAAGCCTCGGTCTTGTTTCTTCTACAAACATCGAGAGCAACTACGTTCAGCTTCCTACAGACACATGGTCTATGAAAAACTTCTCTGTAGATGACTACAAGGCACTTGTAACAAAGCTCTTTACAGGTGAACTTTCTGTATCTGCTGAAATTGAAAAAGAACCTTCTGTTGCAATCAAATTCAACACATACGGAAACATTAAATAATAAATCTTAAAAATAGAAGAAATGTCATCATTCAGCAAAAACTGAGTGATGACATTTTTTTTCCAAAAAGGACTACAACATGAGTGAATTCATTATCGAAATGCTCAACATTACAAAAAGATTCCCCGGAATCACTGCTAATGACAACATTACGCTTCAGTTAAAAAAAGGTGAGATTCATGCCCTTCTGGGAGAGAACGGTGCCGGAAAATCAACCCTTATGAGCGTTCTTTTCGGTCTTTACCAGCCGGAAGAAGGAAAGATAAAAAAAGACGGCGTCGAAGTAAAAATCAATAATCCTAATGATGCTACGGCTCTCGGCATCGGAATGGTTCACCAGCACTTCAAGCTTGTGGAAACCTTTTCAGTACTTGACAACATCATTCTCGGATCAGAACCGGCAAAATACGGTTTTCTTAAAAGAAAAGAAGCCAGAGAAAAAATCATAGAACTCAGCAACCGCTACGGGCTTTCTGTTGACCCGGATGCAATTATTGAAGACATACCTGTAGGAATGCAGCAGCGCGTAGAAATACTTAAAATGCTCTACAGGGAAAATGAAATACTTATTTTTGATGAACCTACAGCAGTTCTTACTCCGCAGGAAATTACAGAACTCATGCAGATTATGAAAAATCTTGCAGCAGAAGGAAAATCAATTCTTTTCATCACACATAAACTCGCAGAAATCATGCAGGTTGCCGACAGATGTTCCGTTCTCAGGAAGGGAAAATACATCGGCACCGTAGACATAAAAGATACAAATGAAAATGACTTAAGCCATATGATGGTTGGCCGTGACGTTCAGCTTCAGGTAGATAAAGCCCCTGCAAAACCGGGAGATACTGTACTCGAAATTAAAAATCTCTGCGTAAAGAGCCGCATCCATGATGCCCTTGCAGTAAAAAACGTAAGTCTTGAAGTTCATTCAGGAGAAATCGTATGTATTGCAGGTATTGACGGAAACGGACAGTCAGAGTTCATTCACGGACTTACAGGACTTGAACCTCTTGCCTCTGCCGACACCTCAATCATTCTCGGCGGAAAAGACATTACTAAAGAATCCATCAGGCAGCGTTCCATTGACGGAATGAGCCATATTCCGGAAGACCGCCATAAGCACGGTCTTGTTCTTGACTACAATCTTGAGCAGAACATTGTCCTTCAGCGTTACTGGCAGAAAGACTTCCAGAACAAAGGCTTTATAAAGAAGGAAGCTGTTACTGAATATGCAGAACGCCTTATTAATCAGTTTGACGTAAGATCAGGTCAGGGAACAAAAACTACTGTCCGTGCCATGTCAGGAGGAAACCAGCAGAAAGCAATCATAGCCCGCGAACTTGACAAGGAACACAAACTTCTTATCGCAGTACAGCCAACCCGCGGTCTTGATGTTGGTGCCATCGAATACATTCACAAGCAGATTGTAGCAGACAGAGACAGAGGAGCCGGTGTTCTTCTGGTTTCTTACGAACTTTCAGAAGTATTTGCCCTTGCAGACAGAATCCTCGTTATGTACGAAGGAGAAATCAACGGAGAGTTTAAGCCTGAAGAAATCACATTCAAGGAACTTGGACTTTACATGTCAGGTGCAAAACGACAGGGGAATGACAAATGAAAAATAATATTTTAGAAAGCGAAAGCTTTAAATCAATAGTTTCAGCCGTTTTCTGTGCCCTTTTGGGAATTCTGGCAGGATTTATCGTACTCCTGTTCATTAACGCAGAACACGCAGGTGAAGGAATTCAGACAATTCTTCTGAACTTCCTTAATTTTCCAACAGGGGACCTGATTCTTGAAAATCTTGGAAACACCCTGGTACAGGCAGTTCCGCTGATTCTCTGCGGACTTTCAGTTCTCTTTGCCTATAAAGCAGGTCTTTTTAACATCGGTGCCGGCGGACAGTACTGTATTGCCATTGCAGTTACCCTTACCTGTGCCGTAAGATTCCACATGCCGTGGTACCTGTGCCTTATTTTTGCAATACTTTCAGGAGCACTCTGGGGCGCACTGGCAGGATTCTTCAAGGCAATGTTTAACGTAAACGAAGTAATTGCATGCATCATGCTTAACTGGATCGGACTTTACATTACCAACACTATCCTTAAAAGACCGGCAGTAATGAACAGCTCAAAATCCCTTACTTACAATATTACCGCCGTTTCTCCTGATTCCCTTCTTCCGAAGATGGGACTTGATAAGGTTTTCAATTGCCGCTATGCAACCATAGCAATTCCTCTGGCAATAATCGTTGCCATAGCAATCCTTATCGTCCTTACAAAAACTACTTTCGGATATGAACTCAGGGCTACCGGATTCAATAAAAACGCAGCAAAATATGCCGGCATGAAGGCAAAGACAAACATCATCATTACAATGGCAATCTCAGGTGCCCTTGCAGGCATGGCAGCAGGCCTTTACTACCTTACGGACATGCAGCAGTGGGAAACAAGCGCAGCTGTTCCTGGAATGGGATTCAACGGTATTGCAGTTGCCTTCCTTGGAGGCCTTAACCCTATCGGAACAATTTTCGCAGGATTCTTCATCCAGCACATTACTTCCGGAGGTGCCGCCCTTGATACAACCTACTACAATCCACATATTGCTGATTTGATTTCTTCAATAATCATCTATCTTTGCTCATTCGTACTTATATTCAAAACCATAATTACAAAATTTACGGCAAAGAAAAACAGAACTTCAAGTAAGGAGGCTGCATAATGGCCCTTATCATACAGTACACATTAATTTTTGCTTCTGTTCTTATACTTGTAGCATTAGGCGGAATGTTTTCTGAACGCTCCGGCGTAATCAACATCGGTCTTGAAGGAATAATGGTATTCGGTGCGCTGGGAGGAGCCTTCGTGCTTTCTCAGATTTCGGCAGGAACAAGTCCTTTTGTAATTGTCCTCCTTACGATTCTGGTAAGTGCCCTCTGCGGAATGATTTCTTCCCTTCTCCTTGCCGTAGCTGCAATAAACTTCAAGGCAGACCAGACACTTGTAGGAACGGCCATCAACATGCTTGCAACTGCAGCAGCAACCGTTATCGTAACTTCATTCAATACAGCCCGCACTGCAAACGAACCGCAGCAGGACTTTTCTGATATATTGAAGTACAACGAGCAGAGGGAATCCCTTCTTCTCAGCATAGGTTCTTTTAAATTCAACTGGTTCATCATAATTGCAGTACTGGTACTTGCAGCAGCAACCGTAATCCTGTACAAGACAAGATTCGGTTTAAGACTCTGGTCCTGCGGAGAACATCCTCAGGCAGCAGACAGCGTAGGTATCAACGTTTACAAGATGCGTTATGCAGGCGTTCTCATTTCAGGAGCACTTGGCGGTATCGGAGGAATCACATACATTTCTTCAGCTTCTGCAGAATGGAAATTCTCAACAGGTGTAACGGGAGCAGGATTTCTTGCCCTTGCAGTAATGATTTTCGGTCAGTGGAAACCTCTCTACATCGCAGGTTCTGCCCTTCTCTTCGGTTTCTTCTATGCACTGTCATTTACCTACTCAGGCTTTGACATTCTCCTTAAGGCACTTGACGTACTCCATCTTCCAAGCGAAACGTTCCAGATGCTTCCTTACATAATTTCGCTTATCGTACTTGCCCTTACGTCAAAGAAATCCCGTGCTCCAAAGGCAGAAGGAATTCCTTACGACAAGGGAACACGCTGAGTTCTGCCCTTAAACTTAATTTTTAAAAGTGGTAGCAGAAACTAACTTATTCTGATATATTTTAGGCGGATGCTCTGAGATTTTCGGGCATCCGTTACTTTTGTACACATTTTAACAGCAAAAGAGGATAAACATGAACGAACAGGAAATTCTTGCTAAAGCACAGCAGTACATTGCGGAAGAAAAAGATGATTCATTCCGCTCACAGGTAGAAGAACTTGTTGCTAAAAAAGACATGAAAGAACTTGAAGACCGTTTCTATCAGTCTCTTGAATTTGGAACCGGCGGTCTGCGCGGAGTTATGGGCGGCGGAACAAACCGCATGAACACACTTAACATTTCTAAAGCAACACAGGGACTTGCAAACTATCTTATCAAGGCATTCCCTGAAGAACACAAAAAGGGAACCTTAAGCGTTGCTATTGCCTACGACTCAAGGCACAACCATGACAAATTCTCAGATATCACTGCACGCGTATTTGCAGCAAACGGTATCAGGGCATATCTCTTTACAGGAATGAGACCAACTCCTGAACTGTCTTTTGCAATCCGCACACTGGGCTGTAAGTCTGGCGTTGTAGTAACAGCAAGCCATAATCCTCCTCAGTACAACGGATACAAGGCATACTGGGATGACGGTGCCCAGGTTGTAGAACCACATGACAAAGGCATTATCACAGAAGTTAATGCAGTAAAAGAAGTAAAACTCATTGACCGTGAACAGGCAATCAAGGAAGGAAAGATTGTTCTCATGGACAAAGAAATGGATGAAAAATTCCAGGCTATGGTTAAGAGCCAGCTTTTCCGTCCTGAACTCATTAAAGAAAAAGCATCTTCTGTAAAAGTTGTATACACACCACTCCACGGAACAGGTGCAATGCACGTAGAAAAGGTTCTTGGAGACCTCGGACTTAACGTTATTACCGTACCTGAACAGAGAGAAGGAAACGGTGACTTCCCTACAGTAGAAAAACCAAATCCTGAAGAAGCACCAGCCCTTAAAATGGCACTTGACCTTGCTAAAAAAGAAAAGGCTGACGTTGTAATGGCAACTGACCCGGATGCAGACCGTTTCGGTTCAGCATTCCCTGACAAAGACGGAAACTTCGTACTTGTTACAGGAAACCAGATGGGAGCCCTTCTTGCAGACTATGTTCTTCTTTCAAAGAAAGAATTCAACAAGATGCCGGCAGATCCTGTTCTCATCCGCTCTATCGTAACATCTCCATTTACTGACAAGATTGCTGCTCACTACGGTGTAAGAAGCCAGGAATGCCTTACAGGATTCAAATGGATTGCTTATGATGAAGGACAGATGGAAAAGAACGGAACTGGAAACTATGTTTTCGGTTTTGAAGAAAGCTACGGATACCTTATCGAAACACAGATCCGCGACAAGGACGGTGTAAGTGCTGCTGCAATGTGTGCAGAAATGACCCTCTACTGGGCAAGCAAAGGTAAGTCACTTCTTGACCGCCTCAACGAAATGTACAAGGAATACGGTCTTTACCAGGATGTTTCAATCAACCAGTACTTCCCTGGAATTTCAGGCCCTGGAATCATGAAGGGAATCATGACAAAACTCCGCTCAGAAGGTCTTAAAACTTTAGGCGGAAAAAAAGTTCTCAAGATCCGCGACGTACAGGAAAGCGTTTCTTTTGATCCTCTCAACCCTTCTGTAAAGGAAAGCGTAAGCCTTCCAAAGAGCAACGTACTTCAGTTCTTCCTCGAAGGTGGAACAGTCGTAAGTGCACGCCCTTCAGGAACTGAACCAAAGATTAAGTTCTATATCAATTCAACTGTTCCTGTTGCAGAAAAAACAGATGCAGCTCTTGCAGCAGCTAAAAAAGAAGCAGATGATCTTTGCAATAAGATTTCTGCAGAAATCAAGGCTGTTCTTGATGCAGCTCAGTAATGAATTAACTTCATAGAACTTTTATTTTAATAATATCCCGTGGCTGTATAACTGCGGGATATTTTTTTTACAGGATAAAACGGAAAATGAACGAAAGACCTCCTATACATATTTTTTCTAAATACAACACTCTTGCCAGGGAATTTTTTTGCGGAAGAACCTTCATAGCATTTGATACGGAAACAACAGGGCTTCATGCCTCAGACAGCTATATGATTGAAATAGGCGCCGTAAAATTCAACTGTGACGGAATAATAGGAGAACCTTTTGACATACTCATAAAGCCCCCTGTACCCGTACCGGCTCAGCTGGAAGAACTGACTCACATAACAAATGACATGCTTAAAGACTGTCCCGGAGAAGAGACAGCAGTAAAAGCTTTTCTTGAATACATTGAGGACGATTATACTCTTCTTGCAGCTCATAACGCCCCCTTTGACCTCTACTTCATGAATGCAGCCCTGATAAGATCGGGTCTTGCACCGCTGAAAAACATCTGCATTGATACCCTGCCCCTGTCAAAATGGGCATACCCGTCCCTGACTGCAATGAATATAAAGGGAACATTCAAATTACAGTCTCTTGCTCAAAGGTTCAATATAGAAGTAAAAGCTGCACACAGGGCAGATGACGATGCAAGAGTCTGCATGGAAGTTCTGAAGAGGATTGTAGAAGATTCTCTACCCAGACAGAAAGACTACAAACAGGCTCAGGAAGAAAAAAGCCAGCTCAGTCTGTTTTAAAGAATTAACCGCGGGGAGCTTTTGCAGGATCAACCGGCTGAGACTTAAGGAAAACCATAAGGCAGATCTGCGGAGTTCCTTTTATGGAATCAATTCCGGCAGTACCAAGCACGTCTCCGAAGACAACATAGTCTCCTTTCTTTACCTTTATTGATCCAAGCCCTGAATAAGAATAAATATGTCCTGACTTAGCCTGTATGAATACTACCTGACCATAGCCCCGGTAATTTCCAACGTACATTACAGTTCCGGCCCGTATGGCAGTTACACTTTCGTTTTTAACGGCCGTAAGCTGAACCCCGCTGACCTTTCCCTTCATGTAAGTAACTACAGGATTTTTTACAGGCCAGACAAGACTGGAATCTCCCTTTTTGGAAGAATAATTTCTCGGATCACTGGCAGTAAGATCAGGCAGGACAGTATTTTTTACCTCTGCTGCGGAAGACGGAATCTTAAGTTTTTCACCAGCTTTCAAAGAAGAAGCATCTGAAAGAGAATTAAGTTTCTTCAGTTCATCAACAGTAATTCCATTGATTCTGGCAATATGATAAAGGGTATCACCTTTCTGAACGGTATAAATGTCATAGTTTCTCTGTGCCGGAGCCTGTCCCGAAGTCTTTGCTGAAGGAATCTTAAGGCTCTGACCTACTTTAAGAACGTCATTTTTAGTAATACCGTTTGCTGAACAAAGTTCATCTACAGTTATACCGTATTTTTTGCTTATTGAATAAAAAGTTTCCCCCTTTGCAACCTTATGCACGGAAGAAGACTGAGAAAATGCTGAAAAAAAAGGAACGGCAGCAACAGTGACTGTCAGTGCCAGTACAAGAAAAAGTCTTTTATGATTAAAATAAATTCTGCCGATTTTCATACCTTTCTAATATCGGCAGAATTCATGATGAAAATTAACTATTTTTCATAGGAAAGAGGTATTCCGTAAAAATCTTCATACACCTTTTTCCATACGTCATAGTTTTTCTGCTTCATCAGTTCCACATTATCCTTTGCAGATTTGGAACTGTCAGCAAAAATTGCTTCGCCTATATGTATCGTATACTCCTGAACAGGAAAGCCGTCTGGACCGATTCTGTCAGAATCAGTCATGGTTATAAAGATCGGAACCACCGGAACATTGTTTTTTACTGCAAAATGAAAGGCTCCGTTTGTAAGCGGACGGGGCTTACGATAATTCCACCACATTCCCTGTTCCGCATAAACAAGAATCTTTTCTCCCCTCTTCAGCAGGATATCAACACTTTCAAGAAACTTGCGCATAGTGCTTTTATTCTGACTTAACGGAAGGGTATTGCAGTTTCTGAACATAAGGCCATACAACCCCGGGAAAGACGTAAAGTTGCCTTCCCTGATTACCTTATACATAATCCTGTGCTTAAGCTCATATTCAAGGGCTTTTAGAACTGCAAAATTATCAAAGGCATTAAAATGATTACAGGTAAGAACAGCCCCACCAGCCTTAATTTTTCTGAAATTTTCAATTCCACGGACTTCTTTTATAACAAGCCATCCCTGCTTAATCATCTTGTTTATAAAATGCAGGGCTATGGCATTAACTATCCTGGTCTTTATTTTAGACGAAAGCTTCTTCCCAAGATAATCTACCTTATCCGGCGTAAGGGGAATCGTAGGAGGATCCTGTTCAACATCCTCGTTAAAACGGCCAGCCTTTTCGAATTCCTCAATTCTGGCAAGAACTTCCAGTCTTCCCTTATCCTTTTCTATCTGTTCCATAAAACCAAGCCTCTTACCTTATGCAGTACGGAAAATAGAACGGCCAACATACATGAAAAAACGGCCTACATAAGAAACCTTTCCCATAACATGAAGCACATTACGGCGAATCTTGCGGAATCCCTTCATAACTTCTGCATTACGGTAATTATTAGGATCCTCTGCATCTTCTGCTACCCAGCAGAGAAGCCTCTGGAAATCCGAAGCATCTTTCTGTTTTCTTTCATCAGTATACTCACTCTTCTTACGAAGAATTTCTTCCTTATATGGAGTTTTTTCCACATAGTTCCAGAAATGCTCCTGATAGCTGGCATCATCAACCTTCCACGGCTTCCAGTTAAGCTTATAGTGAATAATCTTCAGTTCTTTTTCATCAAAAGAACCGAGAGGGAATGCTCCCCTGTTCCATCCCAAATCCAGTTTACGGATTCTTCCTTTACAAAGTACATTGAGATAGTCCTCATCCTGAGTGATTCTGAAGGTATACTTTGACATGAGGTTAATGAATTTCTTTGCAAACTGTTCTTTTCTGAAAAGTTTTGTATTCATTAAAAGAATTCCGGCACTGAAATATTTTTTCGGATTACAGTCAAGGGCATAACGGATGTACTTACGGTAAATTTCAAGAATATCAGCAACATCCTCATGAGCTGCAGCAACCAGCTTGTTTCCAAGACGGACGCGGTACATGTCTGCGATATCAACAAGAGTTACCACGTCACAGTCAAGATAAACCACCTTATCGTACTGAGGGAACAAATCCGCAATAAAGATGCGGTAATAGGTTTCGATTGAATAATAATCCCTGATTGGAAAAATAGACTTTATTTTTTCTACCTGTTCCTTCATTGAAACAAACCGGATTGAAGAATTGTCTGTCTTTAAGGCAATAATCTTTTCTTCATTTTCCTTTGAGAGGTCTGTTGAAAGAATTATTATCTCATAAAAGTTTTCAGGAGATGCATGTTCAAAAATTGATTTTAACGTAACAGCCAGAAACGGCGCATAATTGTCATCAGATGCCAGGAATACAGGCACCTTTAATCCTTTTATCTTGCTCATAAGGTTAATTTTACGCTCAATCAAAAGTAAAGACAAGTAATTTTTTTTTATCTTCACTATTTTTACCATAAAAAAAGCGGTAAAACCAAAATTTTTTAACTAAAAAGCCTTGGAATTTTATTTTTTTTTCTGTAAAATGGGCATACTTTCTACGGAACTACCGGAAAGAGGAGGTGAATATACATGGCTACAATCAGTGTTGACGACAATGAGAACCTTGAAAAGGCAATCAAACGTTTCAAGCGCATGGTTGAAAAGGAAGGCATCATCCGCGAATACAAAAAGCGCGAATACTTCGTTAAACCTTCTGCTACTAATCACCAGAAAAAGACAACTCTTGAACGCAAACTCTTGAACAAGAGACGTCAGTCAGAAAGAAAAGATCACTAATTTTTATTGATACATCTTTTTGAAGAAAGGGGATGACCAATAAGTATTGTCATGCTGAACTTGATTCAGCATCTACACTAGATATAGTGCATAGATTCCGAAACGAGTTCGGAATGACAACTTTTTGGACAGCCCTTTTTTTTTAATAAAAACGAAAAGTTATGTAAAAAAGAACAAATCTTCAATTATAAAAACTGTTTTTCCGTGATAAAATAGTTTATATGAAAAGCCTGCAGAATAAAAATAACAAAATACTGTACATTCTGTCGCTTATTGCGTCACTTTTTATCCTGTGTTCCTGCGAACCTAATCAGGAGCCGAAGATTACTCTCGGAGATTCATTCTGGTACTGGGAAGCAGATGCCGGTTCTACCCCCGGTGATGCAATGAAACATTTTGCAGACTTTAAGAAACTTGAAGACAAATCAACGTCCAACCTTCTGAATGTTCTTGGTCCGGGTTCACGGTATGTATGGGTCATGGCGCAGTTTGAAATCCCGGAATACTTCAGGAACCAGCCGCTGGGTCTGGTCATACCCTACCTCAGGTTTGCCGGACAGGTTTACTGTAACGGAAGCTTCATTTCGCAGTACGGAAACTTTCCTCCAAACGAGCAGTCAACATTATTCAAGGCTCACTTTTTCAGTTTTCCATTAAACGTGCTTAAACAGGAAGGGCAGAATACTATTTTAATAAAGATATACGCTCAGGGAAAAAGCGGCATTTCCAGCCATTCATTCATACAGCCGGCAAGATTTGCCTATCCTGCTTTTGAAGTTATAAATTTTCATCATACCAAAATCTACATGCCCCTTACCGGCTCACTTTTGCTTACTTTCATCCTGTACATGTGCTTCTACCTCAGTGCGAAAGACTTCAGGGAATTCAAAGACTTTGCGTTTCTGAATATTTTTACCGCAATGTTCGTACTCATATTCTTTGCAACAGAACTCCCTGTTTATACCGGAGGAATAATTCCATTCCTTCTGTTTACAAAGTTTACCCTGTGCATTCCGGTATACTTTATGGTTTATTTTGCAACTGCATTTGCCGTTGATTTTCATCACAAAAGCTTCTCACTTCCCTTAAGGATTTTCAGAATATCAATTCTTACATTTCAGACTCTGCTGACAGCAGGCATACCTTCCTACAACGGACTTATTAAAATTGCACCATACATGCTTGCACTGCTGTTCATTCAGATTCTTACCGCAATAATTTATATAATCAAACTATTCATTAAAAAAGAAAGACGGGCACAGACCCTGTATTTCATTCTTGCCATGATTCCTTTTATAACAGCTTCCTTAATCGACGTAATCGCACGTAAAAGTGATGAAAGTGAAGTCTATCCCTATTATTCAATTTTCGGATGGTCAGTAACAACAATCATATTCATAATAATGCTGGCAATCAGATTCTCCAGAACCTATAAACGGAACCAGAGGCTTACAAATCACCTTCAGGAAGAAGTTGATTCACGAACCAGTGAATTAAAAACAGCCAATGACAGGCTCAACGACCTGAATGAACAGCTGGAAAAAGACAAGAAACGTCTTGTAACGGACCTGGAAATGGCTTCCATCGTTCAGAAAAACTTCTTTTCTCATCCTGCACAGAATCTTAAAAACTGGGATATAAACACCTGGTATGAACCGCTTTCAAAAGTGTCAGGAGATTTTTACGACTACTTTACTTATAACAATGTTCTCAACGGCCTTTCGATTTTTGATGTTTCAGGACACGGTCTTTCTGCAAGTCTTGTTACAATGCTTTCAAAAAACATTATCTCAGGAGTTTTCCAGAAAGGATTCAGGAATAAAGTGCCGGCAAGTAAAATTCTTTCAGAGATTAATACTCTTATAATAAAAGAAAAGGGCGATATTCAGAATTACATGACCGGGCTTTTATGCCGGTTTAATGAAGACAGGAGAGGAGGTTTCTGCAGGGCTGAACTCGGCAATGCAGGGCATCCCTACCCCCTTAAATACAGTGCGGAAAATAAAGAAATTTACGAACTTAAAGGCAATGACGGGAAAGACCATTACGGTGCAATAGGAATGTCAGGAATACAGGTATCTTTTGCCCAGTCAAACTTTACGATGAAAGACGGGGATATACTCGTATTGTTTACGGACGGAATTTCTGAACTTAACAACAGTAAGGGTGAACAGTACGGCACCGGAGATCTGATGCAGATTGTCAGACAGAACAGTAATAAAACATCAGCTGAGATTCTTTCCATAATAAAAGATCACGTAAAAGACTTTACAAAAGATTCCAAGATAGATGATGACATAACGGTCATAATTGCAAAAAGAGATTCTTCTTTTAAGGCACAGCAGACAGAAAGCGAAGAGCTTCTTGAAGAATTATAAAAAAAACTCCTGCCATTAAATGCACTTTACGTGACACCTCACGGCAGGAGCCTTTTATAAAAACTTAAAAAACAGCAGGTTTATTTGTTTATTTTTTCCATGGGTTTGAACGGATAAAGGTTTCATCCCGTTCATATCCTACAGAAACGATTGTTACAGGTACTCCCGTATATTCTTCAATGAATTCGATATAGTCACGGGCTTCCTTAGGAAGTTTTTTATAACTCTTGATTTCTTTAAGAGGTTTCTTCCATCCCTTGAATTTTTCAAGAATAGGTTTTGCCCTGTTCATCTGGTCAACATTTGCAGGGAAATCTGTAACGATTTTTCCGTCAATGTCATAAGCTACACAGGCTTCAATCTGTTCCATTGCATCATAAATATCAAGGTGAGTAAGAACAAGACCGTCAAGACTGTTTGTACGGCATGCATAGCGGAGAGCTACAAGATCAAGGTAACCGCAGCGGCGGGCACGTCCTGTTGTTACTCCATATTCACGGCCTGTATCACGTACGTACTGGCAGAGTTCGCCTTCACTTTCGTTGTTAAACTCAGTAGGCATAGGTCCGTTTCCGACACGAGTCTGATAAGCCTTAAATACACCGAGAATCTTATCAAGATCATGAGGTCCGATTCCGCATCCAGTTGCGGCACCTGCAGCACAGCTTGCTCCGGAAGATACATAAGGATAAGTTCCTGAATCAATATCAAGCATTGCACCCTGGGCACCTTCAAAAAGAATGTTTTCTTTGCGTACTTCCCACATTACTTTTGTAAGGTCTACGCGCATTTCAATAAGCTTATCCTTGTATTTATCAAGATATTCCTTATCTTCGCCGTCAAATTCTGCCATCTTTTCTTCCCAGTCAAGGTCTGCAAGACGGAGTCCGTCTCTATGGGATTTTTCTGAATAGGCAATACCGATACCGCTTCCTGTAGTTCCGATTGGACGCTTTCTCTGAGAATCCCGGTCTTTATCCATCTGACGGTACTTTGGAAGAATAAGCTGTGCACGGTCAGAAATAAATACACGGCCTTCCCAATTGATTCCGTTTTCTTTAAGCATATCCAGTTCCTTAAAGAGTTTCTCAGGATCAATAACCATGCCTGCGCCAAGATAAACTTTTTTATCTGAATAAAGGATTCCGCTTGGTACCTGATGGAGGGCAAACTGTTTTCCGTCTACTACGATTGTGTGTCCTGCATTTGGACCGCCCGAATAACGTACAACGTACTTTGCATTTTCTGCAAGGTAATCAACAATCTTACCTTTTCCTTCATCGCCCCATTGTGCACCGATAATTACAACTTTCATTTTTTACTCCCAATATGCATTTTATGCCTTATTATCCGGTAATTGCAACTTGGCAAATCCTACCACTTTTCGCTCAATTTGACCATAGGGGCAGTTTATAAAATAAAGTCATTCGCTAACGTTAAAAAAAAGGCTGTCTGAAAAATTCAGTACATGGCGGTTAAATCTGTCAAAACCTCCATATATGCTGAATTTTACAGGCAGCCTTTTGCAATTAAATTAAATTATCTAGTCAGCCCAAAAAGAATAATAGAATTTTTTAAACTCAGCATTATCAGATTATGGCTACTCGTATTGTGAATAATAGAATTCTTTAAACTCATCATTAGCAGAGCTTTCATAATCCCTGAATTCACGTTTTAACAGTTTTTGAAGTGCAACAGTCTTTTTTATTTTTTCACCTGTAAAGACATCTTCAAAAGTTTTTTCGCTGTGTATTCCAAACCAGGAAGAATCAGTACATACAAAGAACGGATTGAATCCTTCCGGAACATTTATTTCTTCAAGTTTATCACAATCCTCAAAGGCCTTATTTCCTAAATATTTTAATCCTTCAGGCATTGTAATAGATTTAAGATTTGACTTTTCAAAAGCACGATCAGCTATACCAACAAGGCTTTCAGGAAGTTTAACTGATTTAAGAGGTGTACGTCCAAAATCAACAAACAAAACGCCTTCAGGAATATCAACAGACTCAAGAACATCAGAGCGAAGAGTGATAAACTTTAACGACGAAGGAAGTTTTATATATTTCAATATTTCAGAATAAACACGAACGACTTCAACACCTTCTGAAATTACAAGATTTTCTATTTCAGGCCATTCATCCGGAGCAAACTTCACAACAGGGCAGCCCTGTATTTCAGACGGAACAACAACATTTTTTGATTTTCCACTATAGTAATCAATGCTTATAGCGGTACCGTTTCTTATCAGACTAAATTCAAAATCTGATTCAGGATTCGGTTTAGAAAAATCAGGTTTACTTCCAGCTGATTCTTTACCTCTACAACTTGACATTGAAAAAACTGCTGCAACCAACATTGCAAAAAGTTTTACAGATTTACTCATTTTCATTTAAACACTCCTTAAAAAAAAGTTATATAACGCAGAATGCATCATGCATTATAAAAATCAGTATTCAACTCCATGTTTTCTAAGACGGTACGGTTTTAAACCATCTAGACCAGATTGATCCCACTTTTCAGCTTTAACAATATCTTCCGGTGATACATCTCCGAAGTTTTGCCAGCCAGACAGAGTACCATCACCACTACCTGACCCAAAATTCATTTGCTTATACCAGTTTTCAGGATCTTCGAAAGAAATTTCAGTAAGACCTGAAGAGCTAAAAGCCCAATCTCCAATTTCTGTTACAGAAGCTGGAATTAAAATTTTTGTAAGAGACTCGCACTCAGAAAATGCTGCATGGCCTATAGTTTTTACAGTTGAAGGAATAACAATAGAAGTAATTTTTGAATCTGTAAAAGCATATTCACCGATTATCTGAGTTCCATTTGGTATGGTAAATTCAGTTCCAGTTACCGGATACGCAACAAGAGTTTTTTCATCCTCTGAATAAACGGCATTATTCTTAACAATAAAATTTTTTGCTGAAGAACTGATAGAAACCGATTCAAGGTTATCCATGTAATTCAAGGCACTACCCGAAAAAGTTTCAAGAGAAGCCGGCAGGTTAAAAGAAGTCAGACCAGTTTCTTTAAAAGCTCCCTGTTCTATAACTTTTACACTGTCAGGAATTTCAATATTTTTAAGTAACCTACACTCTAAGAATGCAAATTCCCCTATACTTTCAAGTTCCGACGGAATAACAACTCGCTCAAGTCTCCAGCATTGATAAAAAGCATTTTTACTAATTGTTTTTATTCCGGCAGGCAATACTACGTCTGTAATATCCCATCCGGCAAACAGACTTTTACCCGAAACAGCTTCTAATTCAGTAATACCGGTTATTGCACTTAAATCAAGATTAATTTTTACACTAGATAAGTTAAAATCTCTAATTAAAGCCGTTAAATCATTAAGGAAATCTGTTGTTATACGTCCGCGTACTTTTATAGTTACAGTCGCAACAAGTTTATCCTTTGTAATTTCAGAAAGTGCATTTTCTGCAGTTACGTCAATCTGATGTTTATAAAGATATTTATTATGAAAGCGGAAAGATAAATCCAAATCACTTTTTGCATGATAATTATCAGCTTTTTCCAGTTCTTCTTTTGTCAGACAATCGCTAGATTTCCATTGGTTATAATAATCATAGCTAAAGTTTTCAGTTTCAAACCAGCTGTAAGGATCTTTAAAAGTAACTTTACAAAGGTTATGACAATCTCCAAAAGCATCGCTACAAATCTTTTTAACAGAAGAAGGAATAATTACCTCATAAAGGTCAACACATTTCCAGAATGCATAAGAGTCTATTTCTTCAACACCTTCCGGAATCTCAATTTCAAGCTTTGCTTTTGCAGCAGGCCATAAATAAATAATTTTTAAATCTTTTGAATAAAGAACTCCATCAACAGTAGCATACCTTGTATTTTTTTCATCAACAATGATGTTAGAAAGGACACGAGAAGAAGAAAACTTTAATGCAGAAATAAAATTGCCCCTGTAGTTTTCAGGAACTGTTATACTGTTAAAATTTGAACAGTTATAAAGAGCAAAACCACCTAACTCTTCAAGTACATCCGGAAGAACAAGAGAGCCTAATTTTTTGTTATTCTGAAGCATAACATTATCTGAAATAGAAGGATCCATTACTGTTAAACCGGTTGCCTTTCTTAAATCAAGATTTAATTCTGACACCTTCGAACTGTCTACTACAGCTTTTGAAAACTCTGTCAGAAAGTCTTCTGTAATTTCACCAGAAATTTTAATTGTATAAATATTACACTCCGGCAATTTTTCAATTACATCAAATGCGTCTTCTACTGTTACTTCATATTCACTTTTAAGTTTCCAGATTGGAGAAAGAACAATATCTTCTGTCTGTTCATAAGCCTTCCAGCCTTCAATTCCCCCACTCCATCCTATAAAAATATAACCGTAACGTTCAATTGGTTCGAGTTCAACATCTTCATTTTCAAAGAACGATGTTCTGGACGGTGCAGCAGAATCAGAAGGAATATCATTATAAATAATATTATGACTTACATACGGAAGGAACACCGCATAAATTTTTATTAAAGTGCAGTCATAATTTTCCCAGTAGTCTAGATCACTAAGTTCTTTTACTTCTTTTCCAGCTCCAAACCCTATACTGCTTCTGGTTCCTGAATCACTTGTAGACCAGCCTGCAAAATAATGATTATCAGGAACTTCGAATGTACATTCTGGAATTATAACAGGCTTTTCTACAGTAAAAATAATATCTTCCTTTTCTGCATTTTCTGTGCCGTCAGAAAGAAATTCAAGAACATATTCCTTTACAATCCATTTTGCCTTTACAGTGATATCATCAGTAATAACTGTTTCAAGTGTAAATTCACATTCATTTTCTTCACCAAGATTTAAAAACCATCCGCCAAAAGAATAATAATTTTTTACAGGTTCATCAGGCAGGTACTGTAACGCATAATCTTCTTTAACAGATACAACTTTACTTGTTTCATCATACTTAGTTCCGCCATTATAATCAAAAGTTATTCTATAAGTACCATCTTTTACTCTCCATTTTGCATATAAAATTAAAAAAAAGTCTGTAGCAGGAGTATTCTTAAAATCAAAAAGCGTATCACTGACACAGTTTTTTTCCATATCCCATTCAGCCCAGCCTAAAAAAACATAACCGGCTTTATGCGGCACATACTCTGGTTCTACAACATAGTCACCTTGCACAACTTCCTGTTCAAAATACTCAGAACCGTCATCAGGGTAAAAAGTTACCCGGCATTTATACTCACCCTCAGGAGAAGGTTCATACGAACCTTTACCGTCTCCATCTGACGAACATGACACAAAAAATGAAATAAAAACTGCAGTTAAAAACAATAAAAAAAAGTTTACTGCCTTTTTTAAATGTTTCATAAAATCTCCTTATAAAAAAAAAACATAAATTTTCTACGGAGAATTATATAAGACAATTTCTTTTTTGTAGTCAGTATCAACACACAGAAAAGTTGTGAAAATTTCACAAACAAATTTTTAGAGATATGGCAGGAAATTATCCAAAGTGAGAGATTATTTCTTCGTGACCACGGCAGCCGAGTTTAGAATAAATGCGGCTCATATAATTTTCTACACTGCGGATGGAAAGATTTAATTCTTCTGAAATCTGAAAATTATTTTTACGCTCAATGATTTTTTTAAAGATTGTCTGTTCCTGTTTTGTAAGACTCTGCAAAAGATTTGAATATGTGTAAAGTGAAGCTGCAAGATTCTGATGAATAAAAAGTTTTCCGTTTATAATTTCACGTGCTGCTTTTATAAGTTCATCTTCAGAACCGTCCTTACAGACAAAACCGTCAGCACCGTATTCCAGTGCAAGCGAAACAATTCCGGGATTTGTAAACATTGAATACACGAGAACTTTTAATCCGGGAATAATTTTTTTTACTTCCTTCAAAACATCAAGTCCGCTTTCATTTCCAAGATTCAAATCAAGAATCAAAAGCTGAAGGTTTCCTTTTAAACTTTCTAGTTTTGAAAATGTCTCTTCTTTTGTAGAAGCAAATCCCGCACATTCAAATTCCTTAAAGTTAATAAAGAACTGTCTTATTCCAAGATTTGTAAGGGAGTGATCTTCCGTTACAAAATAATTTATCTTTTTCATCACAAAGATTCCTTCAGTTTTACAATCTGAATACAGGTACCTTCACCTGCAACGCTACTGATTTCTAATTGTGCACCAATCAGTTCGGCTCTTTCTTTCATGCCGGTTATTCCAAAGTGAGTGCAGTCTGAACCGCGGCCTTCTACTTTAGAAACATCAAATCCTTTTCCATCATCAGTTATGAAAACATAAAGCCCTTCTGCTTCATAGTCAAGTTCATTACGGATTAAAACCGTAACTTCAGAAGCCTCTGCATGCTTTTGAATATTTGTAAGCGCTTCCTGAACGATTCTATAAAGATTAAGATTTTCATCGGCAGAAAGAAATTTTGTATCAAGTTCAGACATAACTGTAAGACGGAATTCAACTTTATTCAATTCCGAAAAATTCTGACACAAATTTAAAACATTTGCATGAAAATCATTTTTTATAATATCTGGAGGCGCAAGATTCAAACTCAAACTTCTTACCATTTTCAAAGTTTTTGAAACGACTTCTGAAATTTTTTTTAATTCATCTGCATTCTGTTTTTCAAGAACATTTTTACACCAGCGCAAATCCTGTGCAACCGTATCATGAAGTTCACGTGAAATACGGCTTCGTTCTTCTTCCTGCCCCTGAATTACATAACGCAAATAGCTGTGACTTTTTTTAAACTGCTCACGCGATTTTAAAAAATTGATTGCAAGAATAATCGCAGTAACGGCTACAGCAAAAAACACAAAATCAAAAATCAGAAAAAATGTTGTGTAACCTTGAAGAATCGAACGAAGCCATTCAACTTCTTCTTCAACAGATGCATACGAGCGGGCAATATTAAAAACTTCTTTCATCAGTTATTGATCTCTCCAAAAAAGCGGACTGCAAGTTTATAAACTCCAAAGCCTGCAAAAGTTGTAATAAGCCTGTCTGAAAACGAAACCGGAACCTGCCCCAAAATGCAGCTTGCAAAAAGACTGAATTTCTGAGAAAGAAAACTCATCGTAAAATTTTTAACAGGCGCAACCATATCCGGAAGATTGAAATGCGTATATTTATAGTAATCAATAATTCCGCTTATAAAAACCGAACAGAACGAAGTAATAAATACAATCAGCAGAAGATACAAAAACGTAATGGCCGGTGAAATTTTAAATTCACTTTTGTTACGGGCAAAAAGCCATGTAATAAATGCGATTGAAATTCCGCACAAAGAAAAAAGCATCGTAAAAGCGCTGAACGGATATCCGTATAAAACTGCTATGAATGAATCAAAAATATTATATCCTGCTGCAACGATCAGGCCCGGAACAAGTCCTGCATAGAACACAACTGCAACTGTAAAAATCGTGTCCATAAAAAGAGGAAGATGTAAAGTCTCGTAAAAAATAAAAACTGAAAGAAAGTTCAGAAATTCTGCCACGGCACAAACCGCAGCAGTTTTAAAAATATATTTCATAAAGCATTACGAATTAATGCTTGTATTTTTTACCACAACGTCGTGTGCACTACCTTCACTGATTGTAGTTGAACTTACAAGAGTAATCTTTGCCTTTTCCTGAAGTTCCGGAATAGTAAGGGCACCGCAGTTACACATTGTATGAATAACCTTACTCATACTCATGTTTACACCGTCATGAAGATGTCCTGCATAAGGAACATATGAATCAACGCCTTCTTCAAAAGCCATGCCTTTTTTACCGCCAAGATCATAACGCTGCCAGTTACGGGCACGGTTGCTTCCTTCTCCCCAGTATTCTTTTACGTAATTACCGTTTACGATAAGTTTGTTTGTAGGAGATTCATCAAAGCGTGCAAAATAACGTCCGAGCATGATAAAATCAGCACCCATGGCAAGGGCAAGGGTCATATGATAGTCATGTACAATTCCACCGTCTGAGCAGATAGGAACATAAATACCGGTTTCCTTATAGTATTCATCACGGGCTTTTGCTACCTCAATAGTAGCAGTTGCCTGACCGCGGCCGATACCTTTCTGTTCTCTTGTAATACAGATTGAACCGCCGCCGATTCCTATCTTTACGAAATCTGCACCGGCTTCTGCAAGGAAACGGAATCCTTCTGCATCAACAACATTACCGGCACCAACCTTTGCTTCAGGCCATTTTGAATGAATATCGTTAAGAGCCTTTCTCTGCCATTCAGAAAATCCTTCTGAAGAATCAAGGGTCATGATATCAACACCGGCCTCAAGAAGAGCAGGCACGCGTTCCATGTAATCACGGGTGTTGATTCCGGCTCCAACAATATAACGGTGCTGACTGTCAAGAAGTTCCTTCGGATATGTCTGATGGCTGTCAAAATCCTTTCTGAAAACCATTGAAACAAGGCAGTTATTTTTATCAATTACAGGAAGCTGATTAACTTTATGAGCCCAGATAAGATCATTTGCATCGCTTAAAGAAATACCGTCCTGACCTGTAATCAAATCCTTGAACGGTGTCATGTATTCACTTACTTTTGAATTGGCAGGAACATGATCAATGCGGAAATCCCTTTCTGTTATGATTCCGGCAAGTTTTCCGTGAGCAGAGCCGTCTTCCGTTACGGCAATAGTAGAATGTCCTGTTTTTTCTATAAGGGCAACGACTTCTTCAAGAGTCTGATCCGGGCGGATATTTGAATCGGAAGTAACAAAACCGGCCTTATAAGACTTAACACGGGCAACCATTGCTGCCTGATCCTGAATTGTCTGGGATCCGTAGATAAAACTGATTCCCCCTTCCTTAGCAAGGGAAATTGCCATTTTATCATCAGAAACTGACTGCATTACAGCGCTTGTAAGCGGAATGTTCATGTAAAGAGGAGACTGTTCACCTGCTTTTTTGTTAAAGCGGACAACAGGCGTTCTCAGGGAAACATTATCCGGAATGCAGTCTGCAGAAGTATAACCTGGAACCAGGAGATACTCACCAAAAGTGTGCGAAGGTTCTTCGTAGAAGTAAGCCATTTTATGGACCCCTTATGAAAATTATATAATTTTCGATGAATTATACAGATTTTACTTTTCATTTGGAAGTAAAATTTCTTATAAATCACCGAATGATACCTGATAAAAAAAAGCACTTACAGACACAAAGCCCGTAAGTGCTCACAATCATTCCTCAGTCTTAGCCTTTCTCGTACGGCGGACAGTTTTCTTCGGTTCATCAGAAGCTGCCGACACTTTCTTTGTGCGTACAGACTTCTTCTCACCGGAATCAGCTGACACCTCCGTTTTAACGCAGTTTTTCTCTGCATTAACAATCTCGTAAAATTCCTTACCGTCCATCGTCTCTATTTCAAGAAGACGGTTTGCAATATACTCAAGAAGGTCTTTATGTTTTCCAAGAAGGTTAAGAACGTAGTTATAGCGCTCATCCATCATGGAAGCAATTTCATCATCAATATACTTCTGTGTTTCTTCAGAGAACTCCCTTACAAGCGTTGGCTCCGCAGCATAACCGCCGCCCCTCTTTCCGAGAGTAACGTTCTTGAAGCGTTCACTCATACCGTAGACAGTTATCATGTCATGAATAATGTCGGTTGCCCTCTGAATGTCATTTGAAGCACCGGTCGAAATTTCTCCCAGCATTATCTGTTCAGCAGCACGTCCGCCAAGACATGTGTCTATTTCATTAAGCATATCCCGCTTCGTACGGAAGAACCTTTCTTCTTCCTCCCGGTACTGGGTAAAACCGCCTACTCCCCTTGAGCGAGGTACTACAGTTATTTTATTTACCGGAGGATAATCAGGCGTAAAGGCTCCTACAAGGGCATGCCCGGTTTCATGGAATGCAACAAGCCTGCGTTCCTTAATGTTATCACGGCGAGTCTTTTTCTTAAGACCGATGCTTACCTTATCAATAGCTTCGTTAAGATCTTCCATGCAGACCTTCTTACGTCCATTACGAACTGCCAGAAGGGCTGCCTCATTTATAACGTTTGCAAGATCAGCTCCTGCAAATCCTGAGGTACCATGAGCAACGGAAACGAAATCTACATCATCATCAAGTTTTACATTCTTTGCATGAATCTTCAGAATTGCTTCACGACCCTTTACGTCAGGACGCTCTACCGGAACCTGTCTGTCAAAACGGCCAGGCCTTAAAAGAGCAGGATCCAGAATGTCAGCACGGTTTGTAGCCGCAAGAAGGATAAGCCCCTTCTCATTGTCAAATCCATCCATTTCTACAAGAAGCTGATTAAGTGTCTGTTCCCGTTCATCATTACCGCCAAGATTATTTACGCGGCTTTTACCGATTGCATCAAGTTCATCAATAAAAATAATGCACGGTGCCTTTTCCCTTGCAGCACGGAACAAATCACGAACTCTTGATGCACCTACACCGACAAACATTTCCACGAAATCAGAACCGCTTATCCTGAAAAACGGAACACCTGCCTCACCTGCAACTGCACGGGCAAGAAGGGTTTTACCTGTTCCCGGAGGTCCGACAAGAAGAACACCCTTAGGAATTTTACCGCCGATTTCAGTATATTTTTTTGGTTCCTTAAGGAAATCTACAACTTCAACAAGTTCTTCCTTTGCTTCATCAACACCGGCTACATCAGCAAAACGAGTTTTAACTTTACCTTCGTCAACAGCTTTAGTCTTACCGCCGCCACCGAAGATAGACATGCCGCCAACACCGCCGCCGCCCATCTTGCGGAAAAAGAAGAAATACATAAGCAGAAGGAATCCGAAAGGAACTGCAAGATTAAGAAGCAGCTGAAGGAAATAGTTATTCTGAGGCTTTATGAAGGAATATTTAACTCCCTGAGCATCAAGCTGATCAAGGAAACTGTCCCTTAAAACACCTCTCGTCCTGTATATTCCTCTGGAAGATGCAGCAGAAAACAGACCCCCGCCAGACTTTGACGAGGCAGCTTCTGCCGTATACCCTACAAAAGTATTTTCTCCCATCTCGATTTCTATAATTTCACCTGAAAGTATCTTAGACCTGAATTCTGAGAAAGAAACTTCCTTACCTTCATCCCTGTCCGTAAAAACAAGGTTTACGATTACAAGAATTCCAAGAATTATAAGAAGAATTCCCCAGAAAGGTACCTTTTTCTTTCCGTCAGGAGTTTTTTTATCGTTATTATTTCCGCCTGGACCCGGATCCAGCTTAAAAAAATCATACGGATCATTTTCCCTGCGGTTATCATCTTCTTTTTTATTGTTTTCGCTCATACACACCTACACTAACGAAAGTATCATCAATATACAATATAAGCATTTTTTTGTCTTGTGTGGAAACTATTTTTACAAAATAAATTCGATAAAAAACTAAACCTGAATTAAAAAAAACCGATAATCTTAAAAACAGAATATAACAGAGGTGAATCATGGCATATACAAATCCTTACGGCGGATATAACGCTTATAAATCAGTAGGAGTAAAGACTGCAAGTCAGGGAAAACTGGTCGTAATGCTCTATGAAGGTGCCGTATCTCATCTGGACAAGGCAATTGCCCTTATAGACGGAAACAATAAAATTCCGGCAAAACAGATTGAAAACTTTGGAAATCATCTTCAGAAAGTAATGGATATAATAACGGAACTTGAAGTAAGCCTTGACATGGATAAGGGAGGAGAAATTGCAAAAAACCTTATGTCCCTGTACATATACTTCAACAAAGAAATTCTGGATGCCAGCATTTCTCATGATAAAGAAAAACTCAGTTCGATACGGAAAATGCTTTCTGACCTTCACCAGTCATGGGAAACCGCCGCATCTTCAACGGCAAATACCCAAAATTCAGGTCCGCAGCACAGTTCGTTAAACATTCAGGGCTGACATAAATCAAATAACGGGAGGCAGTTTATGCAGAAACTTAGTCAGGAAGAACTAAACGAAAGAATTGCAGTTCTCAGAAGATTCAGGACCCTGCTTGAACAGCAGAGGGCAAAATTTGCAGAATACCTGAATGTACTTGAGCATCAGGAAGCAAAGATTTACACCGAAGACGCACAGTCTCTGATGAACCATACGGAACTTGAAGGACAGATAGTTTCAAGCATCTGTTCATTACAGAAAGTGATTGTTCCGCTTAAGACAATGTACGAAAAAGAAAGAAGCTTCTACAGTATGGAAGATGCAGTTCCGGTAGAAACAATTCAGAAAGAACTTGCTTCCCTTCAGCAGAAAGTCATTACACAGAATGAAAAGAACAGGATTCTCTTAAAGAGTCACCTTTCCCAGCTGAGGAAACAGATAGACGGATTCTCAAACCCGTACAGAAACGCAGCCTCGGTTTATGCAAGAAATACCGCTACAGCAGGTACCCGCATAGCAATAGAAATATAAACTTTTAGAATACAGCAGGAGGGGATGACCAATAAGTTTACATCCTAGTGTCATTCCGAACGCTACGCCACATTCGCACGCACCTGCTACGAATGTGTGTGCGAATGTGGCGTAGCGTTCAGTATGAGTCATTGCCGTGCTCGACACCCTGTCATTGCCGCACTTGATGCGGCAATCTCATGCAGAGGGATTTTCGGGTCGGGCCCGAAAATGACACTTATAAAAAGTTGTTGACAGCCCGAAAATGACATTTTTTAAACTTATTGGTCATCCCCTTTTTTTTCAACAATTTTCTACCATATTAAACTGTCTTCCAGAGAAACAGTTCCTTCTTTTCCTTCCGTATCAAATATGATAATGGTGTTTTTTCCTTTTTTAAGAAGCGGTGCCGGTATATAAAGCCTCTTCTGAGGTCCAATATTCCAGTAACGGCCAAGATTAAAGCCGTTTACAAAGGCAACCCCCTTTTCAAATCCTTTTGCTTCAAGGAAGGTATCACAAAGTTCATCAGCCTCAAATTCATATTTATAGAATGCAGGACAGCCTTCATTAAATCCTTTTGCAAAATCAATCTTAGAAAGCTGCTTTTCATCAAGCGGAAGAGAATATATGTCATATCCGTGCTGAAGGTGATCATTAAGAATCATATAGCCTTCAATTCCCTTGCGCTGTGTTTCAAGGGCAGGTCCGAAGTTTACGCGGCCATAGTTCTCAAAGAGCATGTCTACTACAGAACCTGCAGGAGCATCTTCCCGCTTAAAGGCTTCTTTCATTTCTTCAAGGGCAACTGCAAACAGAGGCTTCTGGTTTTCAAATACATTTACCCTGTCTCCGGCGCGGTCAAATTTTATACTGAGGGCCTTTTCATATTCCGGAAGACGGGTTCTATAAAGAATATATCCTCCGCTCTGATCAATATCTTCCATAGTAAGAGGGTATGGAGAAGAAATTTTAGTACTAATGTCATCAAGGACAGTAAAAAGATCTGCCCTGCCAGTGCATTTTAATTCACCATATGCCTTGCGGCAGATTTTTGTTGAGAGAGGAACTTCTTCAATTTTACGGCTTTCTGAAATAATCTTCTTAAATGCTTCGTATTTAGGAGTAATCTGTCCGTCTTCTGTAAGAATTGCATCATAGTCATAAGAAGTTATGTCGGCATTTTTTACACCGAAGTTGCGGCCTGCCGTATACCCGAAGTTAGTACCGCCTTCAAACATATAGAAATTAACATGTCCGGTCTTTATAACATCTGCCAGGTCTTTTTTATTCTGTTCAAGGTCTGAAGTATGATGAGGTTCACCCCAGGCATCAAACCATCCGCACCAGAATTCCATACACATCTTAGCCTTATTGCCGCCTGTGTATTTTTCCATGGTATTAAACTGAGTCTCTACCTGCGAACCAAAGTTTCCTGTAGACCAGGCACCTTTTACCATTCCATTCTTGAAGGAAGCTTCCACCCATGGACCATCTGAAGTAACAAAAGGCTGTGTTACACCAAGAGAACGCATGGTATCTGCCAGAAACTTCATGTATTCGTGATCGGTTCCATAATAGCCGTATTCATTTTCTATCTGGAATAAAATTATATTGCCGCCTTTATCATGCTGATAAGGTACAAGACGGGGAATAAGTTCTTCATAATAAGATTTTATTGCATCAAGATAAGGTTTATAGCTGCAGCGAAGCCTCATTCCTCTTTCTTTAAGAAGCCAGTAAGGAAGGCCTCCAAATTCCCATTCAGCACAGATATAAGGAGAAGGACGGATAATGACGTAAAGTCCCAGTTTTGAAGCAAGTTCTATAAACTTAAATACATCATGACCGCCCTTCCAGTTAAACTGCCCTTTTTTTTCTTCATGAAAATTCCATGGAATGTAGGTTTCTACAGTATTGCAGCCCATATTCTTAAGCTTTTCAAGACGATCCTGCCAGTATTCAGGTACAACACGGAAATAATGAATGGAACCGGAAATAATACCGGTCTCTTTTCCGTCAATCACAACTTTTTCATTAATTTCTACCATAATAATGTTCCTTTTTATATGTTCGATAAACTTCCTTATGTACAGTATAACATTTTTGAAAACGTTTTCAAGGCTGATGGCAAAAATAAAAAAAAATGCATTCTCCATAACAGAACTTATATGTTCAATCAGGAGAATGCATCCCGGCAACTCAATTAGAAAAAAACTTAATCTTTTCCCCCTGCCCGTCCAAAATCAGGATAACCGTTGCTTTTCCAGGTAAAGGCCTTTGCATAAACACCGCGGTTTTTATCTGCATAGGCATCCGTTCCGGTGGTACCTGTTGATGTAAGATTCAATCCGTACTGTAAGCGTGCACTATAGAACATTACATCATATCCATCGTCTGTGGTAAAACTGCAGGAACCTGGCCCGTAAGTCTGATATGAGGAATCACTTTCAAATACAGGTGCTGAAGACTTATTCCAGCTGCTCATGCTGAGAAGATTTGACTTATCAGTACACTTCATGATTCCCATACAGTAACTTTCATCAATGTCACTGGCACTGAATACTACAAACAGGTCATTACCGTGAATAAGTGCCTGAGGTGCATCATCAGTATTATTAAACTTATTGTCGCAATGCTTACTGTATATACCGCATTCCCAGTCATATTCCGGAACACTTACAATCGTCAGTTCTGTAACTTTTGTAAAGTCAGACGGTGAAGTTTTTCCGATAAAAATACACTGCCAGTTTACAGAAGTCTCTGCATTAGTATTGGCTGTGCCATATGAAGTCATCGTAGATTTTGAAAGATCTTCATATACTTTACCGTTAACAGTAAGGCTTCCGTCAGCAATCTGATCTTCATCAAATTTTACATTACCGTCTTCGACTCTACCGGCATACATAAAATACCACTGTCCGTCATATTCAAAAACTGTCGGACCTAAAGAATAAGTCTCGATGGCATTATTATAGTCATGAAACTCTGATTCCTTTACACCCTGAATTTTTCCAAGAATTTTCCAGGTACCGTTTACAGGATCTGAGTCATCACACACGGCAACAAAAGGTCTCTGAGTCCATGACGAAGAAGAAGATTCGCTGGCAGTAAAGAAAAGGAACCACTGACCTTCTATAAATTTCAATTCAGGTCCAAAGAAATATCCGTATGGAACTGCACCATCTGTAGCAGTAGATGAACTTATTATAGTTTTTTCATCCGAAGAACTTCTAAGCCTGTAAATTGAAACCGCACTTCTTATTTTTATTTCGCTCCAGCTGCCGTAATCATAAGTATGAACAAGATAATACTTTCCGTCTGCATGCTTTACCACACTCGGATCACTTCTGCGCTTAACAAGAGGTCCCGGATAAGCCTGAATATTTTCAACTTCTTCTTTACATGAAAAAAGTCCGGCAGAAGAAACAAGAACAAACAGAGCAGCTGTAAAAATCTTAAGTATTTTTTTCATTTATTCCTCCAGACCAGAATTAATGATTGTCGACTTAAACTCAACTCCCTTAATACGGTAGCGCTGAACGGTAGAGTTCTGACTCGTATAGGCAGAATCAGGATTAACGGCATTTTCTTCATCTACAAACCATGAAAGGAAAAGAGTTCCGTCTTCTGCAGATGCCTTTTTATAGTTTGCTGATGAAAAAAGATTATCCTTTGTAATTGTAAAATTTCTCTGTTCAGGGACATCAGATGTACTTGAATTCTGATGCAGGAAATTATACATAGTTACAATCATATAGGGATCAACAGTATTTCCCTGTTCATCTGTCTGAGATGGAACAAACTCAATTTCCAGAGTCTGATATCCCTGACCTTCATCCTCATAACCATTGGCTGCCTTTATGCGGTATGCCGTAAGAGAAGCATCAGAACTTGCCTTACCGGTAGATGCATATATTTTCTTCTGTCCGGCATACGGAAGAGTAAATGTATATACATCATCTTCCGTTCCCTGGCATAGAGTAATAACTGCATAATTGCCTTCATCAACAGCATCAGTCGTGCATGATACATTTACAAGCAAAGCGGCTATTGAAAGTATTAAAAACATAATTTTTTTCATTATACGTTTCCCTTAATTTTTATCTGTACGGAACTGTCCCCATTAGACAGCTCCATTAAACAGATCTGCTGATCAGAACGAAACTTTAACTTTAGTTTCAATACAGCCCATGCGGTTGTAATCAGTACCGTCGTTATAACCATTGATAATATCATTTGAAAGATAATCAATACTGAGTGTTACACGTTCGAAACCAATTTCAACACCGCCTTTTACATAACAGTAATCATTAAGATCGTTATATGTATCATGATAGTTTGTTACAAGGAACTTAGGCTTTACACCAAACCCGTGATTTCCAAGAGGAAGATAATATGCAGCTCCAAGTGTATATCCGATTACACAGCGGTCAGAAAGAACATTTACAATATCAACTGCACCGACAGCTTCAAGGTTCTTTACAAGAAGATTGTTTCCTGTGTTAAATGATCCATGAAGAATGAGAAGATCATCACCGGTGAATGTCGTAAGAAGATTCTGTGCACTGAAATATGTTACGTATTCTGCAATTTTTGAATCAGCATACTGCATTGCAAATGCAAGTCCAGGATAAGGTCCATAATCATCGCGGGAATACTTACAGCTGTAGTAATCAAATGCACTCTGTCTGTCTTCCCATCCGAGCATGATACCTGCTGAATAGAGAGGATAAACATCACCCATTCCTTCAAGCTGCATCATCGTTACACCGGCAGAAGGCTTAAGATAGAAGATATCATAGAAGTTCCACTGATAATCTGCCTGGGCACCAAAACGAATATCAGGTTTTATAGTAGAATCTTTTCCAAGAACTCCGCTTGAAAAACCTGCCTGAACGCTGAGATTTTTAATCCAGTTAAATTCACCGTAAACTTTGTAAACATAATCAGTAGCGTTATGAGAAGGATCTGCAGTATCTGATGTATGATTATCGCTTCCTGCAACCCACTCCATTGTAGAAGCAACATCTGCCTGAAGCTTAAATACGTTAGGCATTTCATAGCCTGCACTTAACCCAAATACTTCTGCATCTTCGTCATAAGAAGAAAGATAAGTATGAAGGTTTCTCTTAGTAAGATGACCATAGCGGTAATCCGGGTCTGCAGCCATAAAGCTGAATGCAACATCACTGCCTGTTGTATAATTTACATAACCAAGATCTGAATAGTCTTTGTCAAAGAGAGTAATATAGGCATCACCCACATGAACCTTTGCACGGTCAACCATAATTGCAAAGTCACCGCTGTTTACATAAGGATCTGTTTCGCTGTCTGAATCTACCATATAGCGCACCGGATCACCCTTTGTATAGATACGGATTTCTCCCCATACAGGAAGAGCCTCTTTATTATCTCCAGCCCATACTTCACCAAGATTTAAAACATCCATCTTGAGCTTAATGTTCTGATCTGTCGTAAAGCCGGAACGGCCTGTATCAAGATCAAAACCCCATGTAACACTTGCATCACCTGTGAGTCCTGTAGAAAGACTGAGTCCTGCAGATGTTGGTTTCGGTCCATACTTTGTAACTTCTACTTCACATTCAGCTTTTTTTCCGTCAGAAGAAACAGCTGTAACAACAGCTTTACCTATGCTGTTAGGAAAAAGACGGCCTCTCTGGTCTACTTTCACAACATCCATATTGCTTGAAGACCATTTAAGATCACGGCTGTTATATCCCTTTACAGAAAGTTCCGGAAAGTCCGTATTATAATCAATCTTGTGAAGGGAAATCTGTTTTACAGTTTCTGACATCTGAAGACTGTCATTTACAGTTCTTCTTTCTGAAACAGAAACAGGAAGTGGAGCAGATGCTCTTTCTTCTTCAAAATCTGCATCCTGAGCAAAAACTGCTCCGCCTAAAAGTGATGCACAGGTCAATGCTGCAGCTGCCTTTATAATTTTTTTCATAATCAATATTCTCCTTTTTTTTATTCACCTATAACAGTATCTTTATAACACCAGTATTCATTTTCTTTTGGAATTGAATCTACCAGATATGGATTTGAGTTTGACGCGTATACTTCCTTTCCAGATTCAGTAAGAATATGACCCCAGTCTGAAAATCCGGTTATAGAAGAATCAAGAACTTTATCTCCAATCTTAAATGATGCAGTCGTCACATCTGTAACAGCAGAAGATTCAACTGCATAACCATGAGGATTGGAAGCACTTCCCCATGTAGTATTATCTACGTCAAAATCTGTAGAAAAACCTGAAGAACTTGCTTCAAAGTCAAGATACAGGCCGCTTTCTTCTCCTGAAGAAGTTGCAGCCTCAAGACTGAAATATTCTTCTGAAGCAGGATTACTTAAAGACGGACGAACAATCCATACAGGGTACTTCATGTTTGCAAGATCAAACTCTTTTGCAGAATCATGCTGAACACAGACAACATTATCAAATACTGTGCTTTCATCAGCAGAAATGAACGGTACAAGAGCTCTTGAATCCCAGTTAAACCTTATGTCACGAAGAATACGTACAGCTTTTGCAGATGCACTGTTTCCGGCAACGTCTGTAACATAGCGTACTGTATATCCGTCTTTTACGGCTGAACAGTAAACGCTGGCTTTATAAGTACTGCCGGCTGTAAGATTCTGAATGCAGCAGACAGTAGAATCAGGATTAATGTTGTAATACTCTGTTTCATCAGAAGTATTTACACATCTGATCGAATAATTCCATGAAGTTTCTGCATCAGATATATCAGTCCACTTTACAATAATTGCATCAGAAAAGTGAGCTTCTGCCGTAACATCAGACGGAGCTGAGGCCGATGCTCCTGTAGCAACTTCTGCCGCAAGAACAGCAGATTTATTCTCATCATAATCTTCTACCCAGATCTTAAGGGAATGAATTCCTTCTGTAAGTTCTGAAAGAACAGCAGAAACACTCGATGCAGGAACCCTTGCAAGTTCAGTATCATTTTCAGCAACTACAATGTTCTTTGCGTCAAATGTATCAGGACAAGTCCATGAACAGCTCACACCGTCAGATGAAACATCAATAAACACATCTGAAACTGCAGACGGAGCATCCACATCCTCTTCTGTTCTTGCAGTGTAATTTACACCTTCAGCAGAAGCATTGTTTGCATCTCCCTGAACATTTCCAAACTTATCCTTTGACCTGATATTGAATGTATACTCCGTATCTGCCTGTACATCAGACCATGAAACATATTTCTTTCCGATAGGAACTTCAATTTCTGTTTCTTCAGAAGTAAAAGCACTTCCGTCAAATTTCTTTGCATCAGAAGTTACAGTGATAACGGCAGCCGAATAATACTTATCAGAAGGATCCGTCCATGTAAGTGTAATCGTATGATCTGTTACCCGGGCAATTACATCTTCTACGTTTCCAGGAGCCAGAACAAATTCATCAGTTTCCATCTGAATGACATCTGAATAATTTTTAGAAAATACTTCCTTTGATGTTCCAGGATTATTAGCACCACGAACCTTAAAGTTGTAAACAGTTTTAGGTTCAAGATTTTCTACAGTGCCGCTTCCGTCTTTTGCCGGAAAATAAACAACATTAAGAATTTCAAGGGATTCATCCATAACTGATACTTCTACAAGGCTTGCATCAGAAGGAGCCGTCCAGAAAAGTGAAGCTGACTCTTCAGTAACCTCACCTTCCTTTATATCCGTTACATCATGACAGAAAATTTTTCCTAAAGTTACATTTACCGTACAGTACTTTACATATTTTCCGTCATCTGTATAAACACAGATTTTTGCAGTTCCATCTCCCTGTGCAGTAAGAACAGCTTTATTTGGAGATGTCTTTTCTACAGTAACGACACTTTCATTAAGACTCTTAAAATTAACCACACCGTCCGCATTTTCAAGATAAGCTGTAATTTCAGCTGATGATGAAGTTGCAAGTGCATTATCAATAGAGATTTCACTCTGACTTATTACAAGACTGCCGCTTTCTTCAGCCTTCTCTACATCCACGCAGGACATAAGAAAAGCAGGAAGAATAAACATTAAAACTGCAGCCTTAATGATTTTTTCTTTCACAATCATATCCTCCCCTAGTCCTCAGGTGTTGAAACTTCTTCAGTAATAGTCCAGTGCCATCTGGTATATCCTGCAGCACCGGCACTTGTCCTGTATATGACTTTTGAAGAAGTTGAACCAAGCTGATAGTAGTTTTCTTTAAAGCGTAAAGCTTTATATTTGGAATCATCTGCATCTACTGCAGCAGAAATAAATGTTGCAAAGGAAAGCCTTTCAGCATCAACATCATCAGCAGTACAGATTGTCAAAGGAGCTTCAGTCGATGACGTTCCTCCTGTTACGGAAGAATCATTCGATGTAAGATATATGTACTGTCCTGAAGCACTGCCATCTATTCCCTGAGCCATAATTGAATATGTAGGAACTGTTCCTGTTTTTCCACTGTCACCGTCATAAGTAAATTCAGTGCTTCCATCAAGGGCCGGCATTTTAAGCCACTTGTAACTGTAAGCAGCAGAACTGCCGTCCTGAGTCTTAAATGATTTTGCAGAAGTTACAACCATGAAGCCTGCACTTTCACGGCTGTAAAATCTGATCTGTATTTTTGAAGCATAAGAGCGCGTTCCTGAGGTTCCAGTCGGTTCTCCTTCTGAATCAAATGTAGAAACCGTTACATAATAAAGTGCACCAGGAACAAGGCCTGCAAAGTCATATTTCTGAACTCCCGCTGCAACAGATTCAACTACAATATCTTCCTGTCCTTCAGAAGAAAGTGTTATTGAATGATGATCAAAATCTTCTTCAGGATCAGTCCATGCAAGACTTAAGAGACCTGAATACTCTGTTGAAGGTGCAGCCGTAAGAGCAGAAACATGTGCTCCGTTATAATATACCAGCGAAACTTCAGATGACACATTAAAATTATTGTCCACGACAACAATCTTATATGTATATTTATCACTGTCATCTGAAACTCCGGCAACTGTACAGCTTTCATTACCCGGCAATACCTTTACGAAATCAATTTCTTCATCTGAAGCATCATAAGCATAAACGGCAATATACCATACATCATCGCTGGCAGAATCCGTCCACTTTACAACCACATTTTCTGCAGATACAGAACCAATGACAGCATCAGTAACTGCCGCAGGAGCTTCATCATCAGCTGCGAGGGTTGTAAAGGTAGCCTCTTTTGCTTCATCACTTAAAATTGCATTTACAGTAAGGGAACGTACGCTTATACAGTATTCAGTTTCAGGGGTTAAATCTCTGATTCTCTCTGAATAAACTTTACCTTCCCCTGCTCCTTCAAGTTCAACACTTTTTACAGGAGTACCCTCAGCCTTATCTCCGGCATAAATATCTGCACGGATTCCATAAAGGTTCTCTGCATTGTCACTTGGATTTTTCCATGTAAGTTCAATATTGTTTGCATAAGGAGTAACAGTAATGTCTGCAACTTCAAAGGCTGGTGTTTCATCAAGGATTCCTTCTACGACACACTGAGCCTTTGCAGAACCAGAATACGAAGAAGCAGTAATAACAGCTTTTCCCGTACCCTGAAGCGTAACCGTACAGGTCGTCAGATTTGTATCAGAAACGGAAGCTACATTTTCATCCGAAGAAGACCAGTAAATAAGCGTATCCTGAGCAAGAGACGGACTGTATGTTACGGAAAGAGATGCCTGAGTTTTTCCCTTGTTTCCCTGCATGTAAATACTGTCATGATCTATTTCCAGAGACGCAATTGCAAGTCCCCTGTCTTCAGTCATAATAAATTTATGATCTGACTGTGAACATGAAGTGAATAATGCATTAAAACCTAAAAGGAAAGCTATTGTTTCAGCAATAATTTTTTTCATGACGCTTCTCTCCTTTACTCTGCAGTTACAGTGCCTTTAGCAGCATTGATGGTAATATCCTGATACTCTTCAAATTCAGGATAACTGAATTGAGGAGATACTTTATTAAAGAAAACAGGATACCAGACATAACCGCTTTCACTTAAATCTGCCGTATTCCATTTATTGAACATGAGCATGTAACTGGTTTCTTCCGTTCCCTGAATCTTAAGCACAGAACTGAATTCACAGCTTGAATCATCAGGACCGAATGAACCGTAATCACTCCAGCTGCCGTCCATGCTTGAAGCAAATGCAACCCTTACGCCGGTATATCCCATCGGCTTTGAAATTGCACTGTCTCTGTAAAAATCAAAGTACGTAAAGTGATAGTTAATGAAACCGTCATTAGACTGATTTGTAGTAGAACCGTTTTTATTCGTCATCCAGCTGTCAACGCGGGATGCAGAGCCTACACTGTTGTATGTTGCATCATCAAGTTCTCCGATAAAGGCACCCATAAACAGATAGTAAAAGTTTCCGTATTTTACGACAGAAGCTCTTCCAATTTCTGTCTCAGGATAAAGCTCTGCAACTGTAGAAGAGGTTCCAAGATAATCATCTGAAAGGCGGTCTATATAAAATCTCCATGAATTATCTTTATTAGCCCATCCCATGCTGTAGCCGGTTCCGTCTTCATCAACAAAGAGAGATGTCTGCGTAGTTCCGCCGTGAAGATAGAAGAAACTGTTTGCAATCTCAAAATTTCCATAAGGAGAATTACTTGTTGCAACAATATTTGCCATTGTATAAAGGCGGTTATGAGTTGTTCTTATTGCGCCAAAATTAAGACCGCTTGTTCCCACATAAGACTTATTGTAGCCGGCCCACATTACAAACTTATGAGTATTCGGATTATATACAACCTGAATGTTGTTAAGGTCACAGTTTGCAAGTAAAGCTGAAGTATTACATGTAAGAACATTATTCTTAAGCGTCCAGTTAACAAGGTCTTCACTTTCATAGCACTTTACAGCCCTGAAGCCATTTGCATCACAACCCGTGTTTATAAGGTTGCTCTCATAATCAAGACCATACCAGTAATATTTTCCCTGATAATGAAGAATTGAATCATGAGTCTGAATGGTTTTACCGGAAGTATCCTTCCACGGGGTTCCGTTTGTATTCACAGTTGAAGCATTCTGACTGTTTCCTGATGCTGTAATTGCTCCGTTTTCAACAGAAGGACTTTCCCTGCAGGAAAAGAAAGCAAAGGCACAGGAAGCAGCAACTGTTAGTATTAAAACTTTTTTCATCTTACCGACTCCTTAGTACACAGCATCCAGTGCATCAAATTCTTCCTGAGTAATCATGACAACTGATGTATCAATATTTGCACCGGGAAGAGTAAAGGTTAAAGCAGGATCTGCTGCAGAAGCTGCCTTCCAGCTTGAAGTATCTGAAATGTCTGTCGTTACATAAGTAGAAAATGTCGTAGGATCATTTTTCTTATTAACATGCATTACCCAGGTATTATTATCCTTAAGTTTATAGACACATGGATACATTACGTTTTCGGGAGTAAACTGACCGTTAACCCTGTTTATGTAATCAGAAGAAATACGGGTAAAGCCCTTACCCCATCTTTCTGATTTAGCGACCTGGATATCTCCGCCTGAACCTGTAGCAAAATCTACATCATCATCGCGGGCAAAGAGGTAATAAGAAGAACCGCTTTTCACAACAGCTGCATTTATTACGGAACATCCCGGAGAATAAATTACATTATCCTTAAGAGACTTTACGGAATAAAAATCATAAGTCTGTGTAAGATAAACTTCATTAACCCCTTCTTCATTATCACCAATCCAGTAAATGTCATAACACTTATACTGCTTATTATAGACAGCACGGGGAGACCAGCAGTGACGTACAGCACCGTCTTTTCCGGTACCTTCCGTAAGCTTTAAGAAATGACCTTTCGTCCAGTTAATCAGATCATTACTGAAAGCAACATAAATTGTACTTTTAGGATGACCCCAGTAATTTAAATCTGAACGGCTTCCAAGATCCTGGATTTCTCCTGAACTTGTAAAGTCTGCAGCCAGAAGAACAAAGGTTCCGTCGTTCAGTCTGAAAATACTCGGATCACGATAATGATTGGAACCGGAATTAGTAGTCTGCACTGCACCGTTAGAATTAAAGGCAGTCCATGTAAGTCCGTCATCACTCCATGCAAGATGAAGAGAATCACTGGAAATGTACATATTTGCACCAATGGAAGACATAAGGTAATAAGGAGTTTCCATTACACCTTCACTCCAGTCACTAGGTTCAACAAGAACATCATCAGCAAGTGAATCACAGGATGTAAATAAAAGGGCTGCTGCTGATAATACCGCAGTGACACTTTTTTTAGAAAACAATTTCATCACTGTACCCCCTACTGTGTCACTTTAAACGCCATATAATTTATGCGCGTATATTTTTCATTTGATTCAATCGTACTGTCATGAGTCCAGCCAGGATTTCTGTATCCCCATGAACTCTGGGCAACACCGCCTGTAATCGGATGGCTGTCAGAAATGTAATAGCCTGAATACTTACTCCTGATTTTGTTATATGGAGTTGAATAATCATCTATGTACCACAGCTGTTTAGTATCTGTATAATCACGGCTTGCAAGAACGAGTCTTGAATTAAGGGCATCATCGACGACTGAAAGACACATTCCGCTCCAGCGGTTGATAATCATGTAAGCATCACCTACAGGATAAAAACGCCACTGTCCCTTGTACACATTATCCAGCGAAGTTACGCGCTGAGGATTAAGTCCGGCAAATGAAGTATCAGCACTGTAAATGTATCCGCCAGCCCTGTCCTGAAGCTTATAGTAAGTCGGAGAAGAAACATCCCCGTGCTTTATGTCAACCAGAAGGGCTTCACTGAAATACATGTGGGAACTGCCTTTATTGAGATAAAGTTCGCACCATACATACTGGCTGTCATACGGAGAACTTCCTCCAAATGCAGGTCCCCAGCGGTCACCCATATAAATCCAGTCGTAGTTTCCGCTTCCATCAGTTGCTTCAAGCTTAAATACATAGGCAGGCTGCGAACGGTCAGACTGAGAAAGCTGTCCGACATAAGTTGTATCACCGATTGTAAGTGTTGAAGACCATGGTCCCCTTATGTCATAGGCATACTGAAGTGTTGTAATGGTAGAAGTCCATCCTGCAGTACCGGAACTTATCATGTAATATACGTCTCCTTCGCGGAAAAGACATGGAGCTTCTCTTGCAGTAGCAGAAAGAGTATTATCCGTAGGCCAGTAAGATTCATCTATATGGAGATAATCATCTGTAAGACGATAGATATGCATGTACTGATTTTCTGCATAAGAACCTGCAAAATAAGCAGTTCCGTCATCATCAACAAAAAGCGTACAGTCCCGGCTCATGTATCCGTAAGGATCTGTTCCATGAACTCCCTCATCATCATAGTAAGCAGAATCACCGTAACTTCCGTTTTCATGGACATTAAACTTAGAACCGTCAAAAGGACGGAACCAGTCTACATATTCCCAGCTGCCGTCTGTATTATCAGGACTGTTTCCCTTGCAGACAACAACACCTGCAAGTCCGTAACCGCGGTCAAGATGTCCCCACATTACATAATAGCCGTATTTTTTGTTGTAAATGACTTTAGGGCGTTCAACGATGATTGAACCGTCCTTTCCTCCGGCAAGAATAGTACCGCAGTCATTAATGTCCCACCGGACAATATCTCCGCGGTTCTCCCAGTGAACCAAATCCTTCGACCGGTAGCAGGAAGTTCCAAGAAAACCATAATTGGCAAAGCGATGTTCACCATACCAGTAAAAATACTCTCCCGCCTGAACCATACAGCCGCCTGAACCAAAAAGTTCATTGCCGTCCGTATCAAGCGTTCTGATTCCTGTTGCAACAACACTCTTTCCATCCTGCGTCACATACCCGTAGTTATAGGTCGAAACATCCGCCGTACCATTATCAACGAGCGAGCAGGAAGAAAACAGGAATGCAGCCGCAAGAAAAGCAGAAACTTTCCTCATCTTTTTTTATGTCCTCCTTTTTTTAAATGCTTTCATTAACCAAAATAAACGTTTGATAACAATTTATTGAAAACCTTTTCACAATATTTTCAGCCCAGTTTTTTGATATGTCAAGAAAAAATTAATATTTCTTTATAAAAGTGATATCACTTTTATAAAATTGATATCATCTTAAAAAAATATATCATCACTCTGCATCAGGAAACTAAATCTGATATCAAATTTAGTTATTTAGAATCAAATTTTTCACTTTGAAACCAAATTTTGCGTGACTTTTTTTTAAAAAGGCACTACAGTTTATGTAAAGTGAGGTTTTTATGAACGATACGCTCAGACAGATAGGTAAAACCGGCATTGTTCCGGTTGTTGTACTGAATAAAGCAGACGACGCACAGCCTCTGGCAGAAAGCCTTATAAAGGGCGGTCTTCCATGTGCAGAAGTTACATTCAGAACAGATGCGGCAGAAGAAAGCATCCGTGCAATCGCAAAAAAATTCCCTGAAATGTTTGTGGGAGCAGGCACAATCCTTACTCCAGAACAGGCCGACCGTGCTGTTGATGCCGGTGCAAAATTCATCGTTTCTCCGGGATTCAATCCGAAGGTTGTTGAACACTGCATTAACAAAGGCTATCCGGTAACACCAGGCATAATGACTCCTACAGAACTTGAAATGGCATTAGGTTTCGGGCTTGATGTAGTAAAATTCTTCCCGGCAGAAAATGCAGGGGGACTCAAAATGATAAAGGCCATGAGTGCCCCGTACACAATGATGAAATTCATGCCTACAGGTGGAATCAATGCAAACAACGTAAAGGATTACCTTGCATGTGACAAGATTCTTGCCTGCGGAGGAAGCTGGATGGTTAAGGGCGACCTTATAAATGCAGGAAACTTTGCGGAAATCGAACGTCTTACCCGCGAAGCAAGCAATATCGTTAAAGAAATAAGAGGTTAATCATGGGAAAAATCGTAACATTCGGAGAAATCATGCTCCGCCTTGCACCGGAAGGTTATTACCGTTTTGTTCAGGCAGAAAATTATGGAGCAACATTCGGAGGAGGAGAAGCAAACGTTTCTGTTTCTCTTGCCAACTACGGACTTGATACCGCATTCGTAACCAAACTTCCTGCTCACGAAATCGGACAGGCTGCAGTAAACAGTCTCCGCCGTTTTGGTGTAGACACAAGCTTTATTACAAGAGGCGGCCCGCGCGTAGGAATCTACTATCTTGAAAAAGGAGCTTCCCAGCGTCCTTCAAAAGTAATATATGACCGCGCAGGTTCTTCAATAGCCCTTGCCTCAAAAGAAGATTTTGACTGGGACAAGATTTTTGAAGGTGCATCATGGTTCCACTTTACTGGAATTACCCCGGCATTAGGCGACAACGTTGCAGAAATCTGTCTCGAAGCATGTAAAAAAGCCCGTGAAAAGGGAATTACCGTAAGCTGTGACCTTAACTACCGCAAGAAGCTCTGGACTAAAGAGAAGGCCGGACAGGTTATGGGTGAACTCTGCAAGTACGTAGATGTATGTATATCTAACGAAGAAGATGCAAATGACGTATTCGGAATAAAATCAGAAGCTACAGACGTAACCAGCGGAAAGCTCAACAAGGAAGGCTACAAGGAAGTTGCAGCAAAACTTACGGAAAGATTCGGTTTCAAGAAAGTAGCAATTACTCTCCGCACTTCAATTTCTGCAAGTGAAAACAACTGGGCAGGAATGCTTTATGACGGAAAAACTAAAGAAAGCTTCTTCTCAAAAGAATACAATATGAAAATAGTTGACCGCGTAGGAGGCGGTGACAGTTTCGGCGGAGGACTTATCTACGCATGTACAAACAACTATGCAAATCAGGAAACAATTGAATTTGCAGTAGCTGCAAGCTGTCTCAAGCACTCTATCGAAGGTGACTTCAACATGGTAAGCGTAGCAGAAGTACAGACTCTTGCCGGCGGTGACGGTTCCGGTCGCGTACAGAGATAAACACTTGTAAAACATCTAAACTCATTATCACCACTGACCGCCTGAAGGTTCTCCATATTTTTTCAGGCGGTCTTTTTTTTACCCCTGCATTTTCACTGACAAAGGAAGGCTTTTTCACTAAAATAGCCCTATGAGTGATAATTGCGTTTATATTCTTGACAGTTACGGCCTTATTTACAGGGCATACTTTGCACTGATAAATCATCCCCTTACAAATAAAAACGGAGAAAACATCAATTCCGTAGTAATCTTCTTTAAGAATCTCCGGGCACTTCTTAAAAGCCACAATCCAAAATACCTTGCGGCAGCCTTTGATTCCAGGACCCCTACCTTCAGGCACGAAATGTACGCTGAATATAAGGCAACCAGGGCAAAAACTCCGGAAGACCTTCATGCCCAGATTCCATGGATTGAAGAAATACTCTCAGGACTTGGAATACCCGTACTTCAGAAAGACGGCTACGAAGCTGATGACATAATTGCCACCGTGGCAAAAAAATGTGCTGAAGAAAACCGGGAATGCAGGATTCTTTCAGGAGACAAGGACCTTCTTCAGCTTGTAACAGATACCTGCCTTCAGATGCAGCCGGATAAAGCCAGCGGCGGATGGGAAACCTTAAACAAAGACGATGTTCTTGCAAAATGGGGTGTAGGACCGGAAAAAATACTGGACTATCTTTCCCTTACCGGAGACACGGCAGACAATGTTCCCGGAGTAAAAGGCGTAGGAGACAAAACGGCAGTAAAACTTCTTACCCAGTACCAGTCTCTGGACGGAATCTACGGACATGCGGAAGAAATAAAAGGTGCCCTTGGAGAAAAAATCAGAAACGATAGGGAAAATGCATATTTTTCAAAAAAACTCATAACCTTAAACGACGAAGTTCCGGTAGAAATAGATTTTGAAAGTTTCAGGACAGACAATCTGGATTTTGACAGAGCCGCTGCCCTGTTAAATAAATACGGAGCCTTTCAGGTTGCCTCCTCCTTCTCAAAAAATGCCGCAAAAACTGAACCGGCTGAAGAAAAGAGGCAGTCAGTACCGGCTGCACCACAGCAGGGAAATTTTACGGAACCACCGTTAAAAAAAGCAGAAACAGTAATTCAGAACAAGGGAAATTACACTGCTTTAACAAAAAAAGAGCAGCTTTCCTCCCTTATCGATGACATTCTTTCATCAAAAAATAAGACAGCGGCCTTTGATACGGAAACAACCGGCTTAAACAGTTTAAAAGACAGTCTTGTAGGATTCTCCCTCTGTACGGAAGAAGGAAAATCCTGCTATATACCTGTCCTTCTTCCGGGAGAAATGTTTGCTCCTGAAACCATTGCAAAATCTGACTGCATTAATGAACTTGAAAGGCTGTTTTCAAATCCTGAAGTTACTGTAATAATGCATAACGGAAAATTTGACCTGGAAGTCCTTAAAACAAACGGAATGAAACAGGAAATCCGGTGCTCTGTCTTTGATACAATGGTTGCCGCCTGGCTTTTAAATCCCAGCGAATCAGGAAAATCTCCCTACTCTCTTGAAACCTTAAGCGAAAACTATCTTGGCCTTAAAGGAATTGAATTTTCAGACATAGTTCCAAAAGGAAGCACCTTTGCAGACGTTCCCCTGGAACAGGCAGTTCCTTACGGAGCAGAAGATGCAGATTTTACTTTCAGGCTGTACAAACTGTTCTCCAATATTATAGAAGAAAATTCACTCCACGAGCTTTTTTACGGAATGGAAATGAAGGTTCTTCCGATTCTGGCTTCAATGGAAACTTCCGGCATTCATCTTGATAAGAAAGAGCTTGCAGCCTACGGAATAGAATTGAAAAAGCTTATTGCAGATAAAGAAAAAGAAATCTACGATAAAGCCGGCCATGAATTCAACATAGCCTCTACAAAACAGCTTCAGGATGTTCTCTTTGAGGAACAGGGACTGACAGGAAGTAAAAAAACAAAAACAGGATATTCAACGGATACCGCCGTTCTTGAAGAACTTTCTGAAACCACGGATAATCCGCTGCCTTCCTTAATACTTGAATACCGTTCTTATACAAAACTTTTAAATACTTATGTAGAGACTCTGCCTCTTCTTGCAGATGAAACTTCCCGCGTTCACACTTCCTTCATGCAGACAGGAACTGCAACCGGGCGTCTCTCCTCAAAGGAACCTAACCTTCAGAATATTCCGGTAAGGGATGAAAACGGAAGGAGAATCAGAAGTGCCTTTACCGCTGAACAGGGAACCGTCCTCATAAGTGCAGACTATGCCCAGATTGAACTTGTAATTCTGTCTCACCTTAGCGGAGATAAAAACTTAAGCCAGGCCTTCATAGACGGAACTGACGTTCATAAATCTACAGCCGCCCTTATTTACGGAATAAGTCCGGATGAAGTTACACCGCAGCAGAGGCGTTTTGCAAAAACCGTTAACTTCGGCGTAATGTACGGAATGAGTGCTTTCAGGCTTGCAAAGGAACTGGATATTTCCCGCACGGAAGCAAAAAACTTCATAGACCAGTACTTCAGGACTTACAGCGGAGTCAGGGATTTTATCAGCAGAACGATCGAAGATGCTGCTGCTAAGGGATATACTGAAACAATTACAGGCAGAAGACGCTACGTTCCGGAACTGAGAAATACGAATAAACTCATTCAGCAAAGCGGACAGCGCATTGCAGTAAACTCTCCGATTCAGGGAAGCGCAGCTGACATCGTAAAAAAAGCAATGATTGACGTGAATGAAGAAATTAAAAAACAGAAGCTTCCTGTAAAAATGCTTCTTCAGGTTCATGACGAACTTATATTTGAATGTCCTGATGATGAGTCCCTCATAAAAAAGGCAGTTGCTTTAATTACGGACAGGATGGAACATACTTTCAAACTGAATGTTCCACTGAGAGTAAGCGTTGAGTACGGCAAAAACTGGGGATGCTTCCATTGAAAACGTATAACGGAAAAAACAAACGCCTTATTCTGTGCGTAACGGGGCCAATGGCAGCAGGAAAAAATGCCGCAGCAGCAATACTTGAAAAAAAAGGATTTGCCTGTGCCGATGCAGACATTCTTGCCCATCAGGCTCTGGAAAAAGTAAATGACGCAGTCGTAACTCAGTTTAAGAAACTGGCGGAAGAAAAAAACATTCAGCTTACTGATGTAAACGGTAAAATAATACGCCGGAATCTGGGACAGCTTATTTTCGGAAGCAAAGAACTTGTGGAAGCCCACGAGAAAATAATCTTTCCGGAAATAAACAGACTTATAGAAGAATTCGCAGAAAAAAATGCAGCCACAGATATAGTCATAAATGCCGCAGTTCTATATAAAGTTCCCTTCATAAAAAAATGTGACGCCGTACTTTATGTAGACAGTCCGTTAATTCAGCGTCTTTTCAGGGCAAGAAAAAGGGACGGAATGCCCTTCAGCCTCATTCTCAACAGGTTTAAAAGCCAGAAAAATCTTTTTGCTAAATATAAAAATTCAAATGCCGATATTAGAAGAGTACGGAATACCGGTACACTTTTGAATCTTGAAAAAAAGATAGACGTATTTTTAAAAAAACTTTACGAAGACTGATACAGGGGTACCGGGAGGGGATTTACGATTATGGAACAGAAAAAGACCTTATGGATTGTTTTGGCAGCAGGAATTTTCCTTTTATTCGTAATAGGAGCTGCCCTTATTCTGTATGCCCCGCAGACAAAAAAATCTGCTGAAACAGGCTATTCCAACGGAAGTGATTCTATATATGTAGCACCGTCGGTTCCTTCTTCTGAACCGCCGAGTTCCTTCAACGATGAAACTACTGAGTTCACCGGCAGCGAACAAGGCGCATTCCCATACGATTCAGAGATAGCTGACAGGGTAGAATCTGAAACTTCAGATTCTGCTATGCCGGAAAACCTGATGACAGAAAACCTTACGGTTTATGCCAGCGGAACTACTAATATCTATGAAAACACTAAGGAAGGAACAGAAGGCGTAACTGCAAACAATGAAGCTGCTCAGAGGATAATCAGGGAAACAGGAAACAAGAGAACGGTTCCAGAAAAAACTGTTCTTCCTCCTGAAAACGAAACTGAATCTACTGACATTCAGTTTGGAGCTGCCCGAGTTTCTTCCAAGGCCGGCAATTCAGCCGCTTCCGTGGGAACAGCATCTTCTGAAACCGTACAGCCTTCAAAGAATACTGTAAAAAATACGCAGCAGGCATCAAAACCTGCAGCAGTTTCTTCAAAAACAACAGAAACTGCCGTCAAGTCTGGAAGCACAAAAGAAGAAAAGCAGGCTGACCGTTTCTGGATTCAGATTGCATCATATACAAGCAAGAAAACTGCTGATGAAGCAAGAAAGCTGCTTTACGATAAAGGATTCCAGTGCGAAGTATTTACCTGGCGCAATAAAGAAGATACCCTCTACTTCCGCGTAAGGGTTGGTCCTTATACAACAAAGAGCGAGGCTGAATACTGGAAAGCTGAAATAACAAAAATCGCTGAGTTTGCAGCAAGCGGAGCTTACGTTACAAACTCAAGCATCGGAAAATAAAATCAGAGTTTAAGGTCTGTAACGACTGCGTTGCAGGCCTTTATTAAATTTTCAGGAGCAAGACAAAGCTGAACGCCCCTCTGCCCTGCACTTACATAAACCTTATCACAGTCAAGAGCTGACTGGTCAATAAAAGTCCTGAACTGTCTTTTCATTCCCAGAGGAGAACATCCTCCCCGGACATAACCTGTAAGAGCAAGAAGTTCCTCCTGTTTTACCGGAGTTACCTCTTTTGCACCGCAGGCATTTCTTGCTTTTTTAAGATTTATCTCACAAAGAGCATTCTGACAGAATACCACAGTTTCTTTTGTTTCAGTACGCATGACTATTGTCTTAAAAACCCGGGCAGGGTCTATCCCGAGTTTTTCCGCAGTCATGCCGGCTGCACCGTGTTCAAGCTTATGTTCACCGTCGTCATCATATTCAGCAGATTCATAAGGAATTTTCAGTCCGTCCAGAATCCGCATTGCATTAGTTTTTTTCATACTCTTTTCTATAAATTATTTCTGTAAAAGTGTAAATACTCCGTCAGAAGGATCATATTCAACGCCAAAATCATCATCCCTGACAGGATACTTTCCTTTTATAAAATAATCTGCAATCATTACGGAATAATACTTTGCCACATTGTCAGAAGGATCCTTTGAACTGAGGAACCTGAACATTTTAAGAGCCTTTTCATAATCCCGGGCTTCAAATGTATCCATGGCAGTTTCCCAGTTTTTCATGTAAGAAAGCAGTTCTTCATCAGCTTCTGATTTAAAGGCCACAAGTTCATAAAGTCTGAGGGGAGTCTTTACATTTACAACCCTAACCCGGTCAAGTTTACGTACGATGAACGAATCATCAAGTTTTTCCCTGGTACCGGCACTGATGAGTATTCCTCCTGTTGAATACTGCTTGTTTACTCCCTCAAGACGGGATGCAAGGTTTACATTGTTTCCCATCATTGTATAATTCTTTTTATTTGATGACCCCATGAATCCGGCAACCATGTCTCCGGAATTAATTCCTATACGGGTAAAAAGGTTTCTGCCGTTTTTTACCATCTTTCTGAATGCCGTAAGAAGATCATTGTCTATCAAATCAGAACGCTTACCGGAAGCATACTCTACAATTTCTTCATTCATGCGTTTCTCTGCTTTTTTCATTTTTAACGCCGCATTGCAGGCCCTTACAGCATGATCCTGCATCTGAACCGGAGCACCCACAAAAGCAACGATGGCATCTCCTTCATATTTATCTACAGTTCCACGTTCACTGATTATTATATCTGACATATCTGTAAGATAATAATTAAGGAAAGCAACAAGTTCCTGAGGAGTAAGGAATTCTGAAAAACCAGAGAACTTCTGGATGTCAGTAAAGATTGCCGACATTTCGTAAGTATAACCTCCGAGTCTGAGGCTGGAAGGATCTTTTATGATGTCATTTACTACATCTGCAGAAAGACACTGACTGAAAGCGCCCTTTATAAAATTCTTATCATCTTCAACGGCAAGAAAGTTTATTATCAATTGAGAAAGATAAACTGCAGCTACAAAAATAAGTGGAAGAATCAGAGGAACATAAAGACTCTTGAATATCATTAAAGACGCACAGGAAGCCGGTACGATACACAGATACAGCAGGCCCAGGAGGTTTCTGCTTGCAGGAGTAAGATTCTTTGTAAAAAAGACCACAAGAATTACAAATACAAATGCCGCAGCAAGTCCCCACATCCAGTGAAGTTCAGTTATGAATTTTTTCTGAACGATCGTATTGAGAACGTTTGCGTGAGTTCCAAGATTTGCATACCGCTTTTCAAAAGGAGTAACACCTAAATCTGTACTTGCAGAAGCAGAGTTACCTATCAGACAGAATTTTCCGTCAAGAACCTCTGCCAGAGCCTGAAAACCGCTGCAGTAGCTTTTTACATGACTTGCAAAATCCGTAATTTCTACAAAACGACAGAGACTTTCATCTGAAAGAATTTCTTCAGAAACTTCAAGACAGTCTTCAAAAAATGTCCTGCGCTCACCAAAGTACGAGTCGTAGTCCTCCTGAGTAAGACCGCCTCCCCTGCGTCCTCTCTTTATACTTTCTCCGGCAGCATCAAAGCCCGAGCACTTTAATTTTAAGGAATCCTTCATTGAACAGACATCTGCATAACGGTCAGAAAGCATGGAAATGCGTTCAAAAAGGCTGATTTCTGAATCCGTAAGGCTGTCGTAATCTATATGATCACTGTTCAGTATCAGATCAAAATCTGAAGCAATACGTTTTTCTCCATTATATAAATCATAGATGTAATAAACGGGAACATGGTTAAAGCTGTCCAGATACAAAGAATGAGACCAGTTTATAAGCATGCACCCCTGAGAATCTACCGGAATTTCTATATCTTCCGGAGACTGGGAACCCGGAAAACGGGCATTCTTTAATATGATGCTGTGCTTCTTACGGAGTATTTGAGTAACACCGAGATTGTGCACGAGGGGTGAAAAAGCCAGCTGAAGAACATATTTTCCGTCAACATAATTTAAAAGCTCAACCCTGCGCCTTACACCGTCCCTGTCAACAACGACATTCGTAAAGCCTGCGCCCTCTGCGTGAGAAATAATTCTGTTCAGGGCAGGAACAAAGCCCCTTGAATGAGTATCATCTTCATCCATCCATACGGACTGATTGCCTGCATTAATTACGTTGCCCGGATCCTCTACATTCCTGAATAAAAACCGGTTCCTTACGTAATCAAGATCTTCCTGAGTACGCTTAACGCCAATATCCCTGAGGTTAACCGTAAGAAAAGCATTACCAAAAAATTCAACGGCCTTACCGAATTCATCATCATAATTCAGACTGAAGCCGTCAGTAATTTTCTGCTGTCCGTCGTATATTGCCTGTCCCAGTTCATCCCTGTCTGCCGCTGAATCAAGCGTAAGGAAAATCTTTTCAAACTCATCGCTTACCGTCTGCTTAAGATTATCATCTACCGCCAGAGCAGATTCATCCAGGTATTCAATATCGAATACGGCAGTTTCAGCCCCCAGTTCCCTGAGCCTGTACAGAACTTCAGTCATTATGTCCCTTTTCCACGGCCAGGAACCGAGATAAGAAAGGGAATCATCATCTATATCAAGAATACATATTGATTCATTTTGAGGAATATCCTCATGCAGGTGAAGCATGGAATCATACATTCGGTATTCAAATTTCTGAAAAATATTGAAAAAACCGGATGCAAAACACAACAAAAAGAGAATAAATACAACTGCAAGGGACGATTTCAGCAATTTCCCGTTATTCTTTGAATTTTTATTTTGTTCCATGACAAATACTATACAATACATTATAATTTCTATAAAGGAAATTTAAAGTTCTAGAGGTCATTAATTCCTCGGGAGTGTGTATGAAAAAAACTCTGACACTTATTTCAATCTTTCTGCTTGGCATCAGCTTATGTACTGCTCAGTCAGCTGATAAAGTGACGCAGGTTCTTGAATCAGAAAAAGTTACTTACGGACAGGCTTCGTATTTTATTGCAACAGCTGCTGAAAAGATACAGGAAACTGAAACAGAAGAAGATGCCGTAAAAGTAATGAAAGCTATTCAGTTTGCGGATCAGGACATTAAAGCGTCTGATTATGTTACCATTGAGCAGCTTTCATGGATGCTTGCCTGCACCTGGAAAATCGAAGGCGGACTTATGATGAAAATTTTTCCAGGACCGCGTTATGCCTGCAGACAGCTTAAGGCAGATGGAATACTGAACGACTTTGATGATCCTGATTCAATTCCTGACGGTCATAGATTTTTCAATATTCTTACCGACTGCATGAACATTTATGCAGAACAGGAGTAAACGATGAAAAAAATAATTCTTATTACGGCAGCATCAATGCTGACAGCAGCTGCATTTTCCTTTGAAACAAAAGGAACCGTTTCAAATGAAACTCAGTTTGATTTCTATGAAAATGATTTTTCTGAGCCGAATCTCATTCAGAAAGATTCCATCTCAGGCTCATTAAGGCTTCCCCTTACAGATTCAGGAAAGACTTACATAAGTGCAGAAGGTTTATTCAGTTTTGAATACGACAGAACTTTTTCTGATCCTGCAACAGACAGCACGGAACTTACGGCTGACCTTACGCTCTGTAAGTTTTCTTCTATAATTCCGGCAGGAAGTACAAACATCACTGTTTCAGCAGGCCGCTTTTCTATGTCCGATGCAACTGCAATTATCTATAATCAGAATGCAGACGGACTTTTATTTCAGTGCAGTTCGCCTTATGTTTCTGTTTCAGCCTACGGAGCCTACACAGGTCTGCTTAATGCAAAGACTGTTACGATGCTCACACCGGTTGCAAGCACTTTTGGAACAGAAGACAAGGATTTTTATGAATTTGCACCGGCCTATGCTGCAGGAGCCTTAAGCATAAACCTGCCTTATCTTTTATTTAACCAGAGTATTACGGCAGAATGCTTTGCCTTTATGGATACGGAAGGTCCCGGAAAAATTTCTTCTGAAGATGACAAAAGGGTTTACGCAAGCTTTATACTTGACGGACCTCTTTCTTCTTCCCTTTTCTATAACGCAGGAACTACCTTCCTCTTTTCTGAAGAAAGAGACTTTTCTCCTGCAAACCTCTCTAAGCTCAGCGTCCTGTTTTTTCCGACAGAAAACATCATGCTGAATTTAAACGGATACTACGCTTCTGGATCTCAGGGCTCTCTGAAACCTTTTGCATCGTTTACTTCTGCAACAGCAGGACTGAATGCAACAGAAAAAAAATACACGGAGCTTATAAAAGGCGGCTTAAGCTGTACCGCAAGACTTACACCGGAAGCAATACTTGCTGCAGGAGCAGACATTCTGTTTGATTACCCTGAAAAGGAAGTTAAATACAGCGGAACTCAGTTAAGCGGAAAATTTACATATCAGGCATTTTCAGACCTGGAAGTTTCTTTTGAAGCTCAGACTTTCATTGCAGACAAAAAAGAAGAAAACAAAACAACTGTAAAACTTACAGTTACCCTTGCATTCTAGGATTTTTCCTCAGGAGGTCATATGAAATTAAAGAAATTATTTACAGCTCTTACTTTTTCAGCTGTTTCAGTTATAAGTGCGTCAGCTTTTGATGTTACTTTTGTTTCCACAACAGGAAAAGTTGAATTTCAGGACGGCGGCATCTGGGTTCAGGCACAGAAAGGAGATGTTGTTGAGCAGGGGACCGTAATTTCTACAGGCTATAAATCATCAGCCGTAATACGTTCACAGAATTCAACTTTTACAATCGGTCCTATGACACGCATTACTCTTGAAAAACTGACAAAACAGGATGGCAGGGAAAACACCCAGCTGTTCATAGACAGCGGTTCCATTCAGTCTGATGTAAAAAGCGGCAACAAATTCAAAGTTCGCTCGGCAGTTGCAACCGCTTCTGTACGCGGAACAAGTTTTAAGTTTCTGTCATCCGGAAGGCTTCACGTTACAAAAGGTCTCGTGGCATTAAGTCCTGCAGAATCAAAGAGAGCCGAGATTGCAGAAAAAATATCTGATTCCGTACAAAATAAAGATCCGGTACAGCCTGAAGCAGATTCAGAAAAACCAGCAGAAACGAAAACTTCGATATTTACGTCTACTGCAGAAGTCGGAGAAGTCAAGGGAGTTCCAGTCTATGAAAACCAGACCTCTACCCTGAATGCAGCAGGAACCTCCTTCTCTTCTCCTGCCCAGGAAAAATCTAAGGAAGTTACAACCCTTACTTCAAGTACGTCAAAAGCTTCAGAAACAGAAGCTGCTTCAACAGCCTCTGCCGCATCAGGCATTATTCAGGGAACAAATTCTACTCCTGAAAATACCAGCGTAACATTTACTGTTTCAATTGAAGACTGAGAGTAAACAAAATGAAAATTAAAAACACTATTTTAAAAATGCTTATGATTATGGCTGCAGTCATTATTACCGGCTGCAGCAAAACAGACAAAAAAAATACTTCAGTTCAGGCACAGGAACCTGCCGAACCGGAATGGAACACTGACGACGGTTACATCTGCATTCTTTTCGGCCACGGCTTTGAAGAAGACAGTGAGAAAGAAACCGTTTTTCTTAACCGTCTTGAAGAAAAGTTCGGTTTTGAAGAAAACGGCGGTCTCATACTTCCTGTTTTCTATGAAAAAGACCTTAATTCCCGTATCTGGAATTTTTCTGATTATATAAGTGACAAAAAAATAAAAGGAATCATTATTCTCGGAGCACCTGCAAATACACATAAAGTGCTATCATCAATTCAGGACAGCTATGAAGAAGGCATTCCTTACAATATTTTCTCCCTGTTTCCTACAGACAACAGCATTCTTGGTCAGGAAATGACAAGCAACATTGTCCTGGAATATGAGCTTTCCATTCAGGATGAAACCGAAGGCAGGGACGTAGACCAGGGACCTAATGAAGAAACGACAGAAATCATCATCAATGCTATAAAATACATGTCAACGCTTAATGAAGTTCTTCCGGTATCATGGGATCTTATTGAAAACGTAAAGCATATTACCGGTACAAGAACAGTAAGACACTACGTGGATTCTATCGCACCTATTCCTTCAATGAACCACTTTCTTATTAAAGCTCCGGTTACGGAAGGCTCTGATTCAGAACAGAGTAAAAATGACGGTGAAGTTCTGCCTGAAGAATTTGATCTGGAATTATAATGAACTCACTCATACAACAGCTTAATCTGCTCATCGGAAATACACAGGCAATGGAGTCTCTGGCACAAAAAGACGAAGCCACAGTTCTTATAGTGTCAGATTCTCACGGGCAGTACTACAGACTTCTTGATATAACCTCTGCTTTTGGAACTCAGTGTGACGCCATGATATTCTGCGGAGACGGATGCGGTGACATGATTTACCTGCTTGAAGAAGCAGTTGCTGACAAAGAATTTGCAGAAAAAGTTCCTTCTGTAATTGGTCTTGTAGAAGGCAACAATGACAGTGACAGCTACAGTTTTGCACTTAATCCCGAAACTATAAACCGCATAAGATGTCCTTTAAGAAATACAATGAAAGTATGTGGCCATAATATATTTTTTACCCACGGACACAGATGTTCCCTTTTTTACGGCTCTGATGAACTTGTAGAAATGTCAAAAACAGAAAATGCAGACGTCGTTCTTTTCGGACATACTCACATAGCCTGCAGTGAATTAAAGGCCCCTAAAATAAATGTAATAAATCCAGGAAGCATTTCACTGCCCCGTTCAGGACAGCCGCCATGCTTTGCCACGCTGAGATTAAAGAAAAACTCCTCTTTTGCAGACGTAACTTTTTATCAGATAACGGCAAAAGGATACATACCGTTCATTCCCCGGGAAATATGGTAGTCCTGCCTCAGAAAATTAAAAGCGGCTCAAAAAAGTAAAAAACTCCTTAAGCTCAAATCCGCAATAGTCATGTCCCGGATAAACAAGAGCAGAGTCCTTAACAGTACGGTAAATTTTTTTCAGGCTGTCCGCCATAAGAGAGTCACTGCCGCCGGCAAGATCAGTTCTTCCCCAGGCACCGTAAAAAACTGTATCACCAGAAATGAACTCTTCTGCTTCTTCATTATAAAGACAGACAGACCCCATGGTGTGTCCTGGAGTCCATAGAACAGACCACTTTTTTAAAGCCTCTTCTGCTTCTGCATTACCTGGAGTAACTCCGGATTCTTTTAAGCAGTCGTAAAGATTACTGCCGTCAGTCAGATTACCGTCACTTTCAGGAAGGTTTTTGTAAACTTCAGCAAGAGAAGACAGTCCGGCTGCTGCAATATCTGCTGACTGAAAATCAAAACCCGATTTACCGATGCGCTCCCTGTCTTTTTCATGAATAAGTACAGGAACATCAGGATAAGCTTCCTTCATCACCGGAAGACCGGCAACATGATCATAATGACCGTGAGTAAGTATAAAAGCGAGGGGAATATAGGAATTATTTTTTAAGAATGAAGTAACGGCACGCTCGTCTCCGCACTGAGAACAGCATGCCGGATCTACAACAAAAACATAAGGCCCCGACAGAGGTACTATTAAAGTATTAACTCCGTAGGGCCCTGTATGAATTACACTGATCAATATGCAGCACCATCACCAAAGTGAGACTTTACCTGTCCGTCATCAGTTGTTTCTGAATAAGGAGCAACCGATTCTTCTACAGGTGCGCTTGCCATTGAAGCAGCAAAAGCTGTCTGTTCTGCAGCAATTTTATCTGATTCAGAAGATTCTGAAACTGTACCATGACCAAAATTAGTTACGTTTTCAGGAATTTTTTCTTCTGCAGCAGTTTCTGAATATTCAGCAGCAGCTTCTTCACCCTTCTGCTGTGCATAGTCAACAGAAAGTTTTCTTCCGCGGTATTCATATCCATTAAGTGCATCAATTACTTTCTTGCAGTCTTCTTTATAAAGCTGAACAAAAGAATACTTAGGGAAAAGCCTGATGTCACCGATACGGTCATGATCAAGATGAGCAACACTTACAAGAATTCCTACGATATCTTTCTTGTATACATGAGAATACTTACCGATGCTGATAAAAATAGATGTAGAAACATCTTTATCAATTCTTACTCTTGGAGCTCTTTCAAATTTTTCTCCTGAAGCAGAATCAAACTTTGCACGGGAAGTTTCTCCATGCTGTTCATAGCGGTTGCGGCGGTCATCCTTATGAGCAAACCGTCCTCCTCTTCCGCTGAGAATTGCCTGCTTTACAAGCATGGCTGTAACATACTTTCTGCGTGAGAAAGGAACTTTCTTAAAAAGTTTCTTGATGGCATTAAGGGCCTTAATATCCTCTTCTCCGGCACTCTCCACAGATTTCAAAGTATCTTCCAGTAAAGCAGTAATCTGTTCTTCATTCACAATAAATCCATTTCCACGATTAAAAGCCATTTTTAACTCCATTAAAACAATTTTACCGCGTAACCGGCTCCCAGTTTCTTAAATTCACACCGGGTTAGTAAAAGTTCCAGCGGCGGGGTCACAACCATATTAAAAAAAAGGACCCACTGAATTCCGTTTTTTCTAAGGGAATCAAGACACTTAGAAAGAAGCTCAGTTCCGATTCCCAAACCACGGTAATTCTCAAAAACAAACAGATCAGTCAGATAAACTGAAGTGTGCAAATTTTCTGAAACATATCCATATAGGGCACAGCCTACAAACTCTCCGTCCTGTGTACAGCATACAAAGCCCTGTCTGTTTTCTGCAGGTACGGGATTACACATCCCTGACAAATATGCAGCCGTTTCTCCAAGTACCGGATTTTCCAAACTCTGTGCAAACTGCTGTTTCAGACACTGTTCTCCGTAATCCAAATTTTCAGAATCCACCGAAAAATCATAAGGACGGACAATAAAATCACTGTTTACAAGATCTTCGGTTTCAGTCTCTTCAGGGAGTTCAAGTTTTTCCAGCCCCCAGGATTCACGTAAAACGTTATACCATCCGCTGATACGAAGGCTCATGCTTTTATTCTTATAAAAGTGCCACTGACGCTCAACTTCCGGAAAATCTTTTATAACTTTCTTAAAATTCCTGAACACCCCCCTTCCGCCTGAAAGAACGCGCTTAAGGCTTTCTCTAGCAACAGGCGCATGCAGATTATTTGTAAACTCAGAAAGCAGCTCAAAACCGTCCTTTGAAGACCATTCCGGAAGAGAATAATATAAATCCTCATCCGCACAGTCCAGGCCGGTTTCCTTTAAAGGAACGACAGACTGACCAGAAGCATCTACCACAAAAACATCCGTTTGATTTTCCATGTAAAAAATAATAGATGATTCCAGGGAATCTGTAAGTTCAAATGTCATCAGGCAAGCTCACTGCGTTTTGTAATAACTTTACTTATAAGACCATAGGCAACAGATTCTTCTGCATTAAGCCAGTAGTCACGGTCAGTATCCTTTTCTACTTTTTCAAGGGCAGTACCTGTTTCCTGAGCTATCAGGGCATTAATTTTTGCCTTAGTCTTTGCCATTTCTGCTGCATGAATCTCTATATCCGTTGCAACACCACTCATGCGGCTAAGAGGCTGATGAATGAGGTAATGACTGTTAGGAAATCCGATACGGCGCTCTTTTGGAGAAGCAAGAAGAATAAGGGAAGCTGCGCTTGCAACAAGTCCCATACCGATTGTATAAACCGGTGAATTAAGGAAGCGGATAGTGTCAAAAATAGCATATCCGGCATCAACATCACCGCCAGGGCTATCAATATAAATATAGATCGGATCAGAATTATCTGCATCCAGAATCAAAAGCTGACGGATGATTCCGTCTGCCATTTCTTCGTTGATTTCACCGCTAAGAAGAACCTGACGAGTCTTAAGGAATTTTTCTGTAAGAGGATCTGCACCTTTTTCTTTCTTTTTATCCTCTTTTTCTTCATCGTCACAAACAATCTTCATGTAACTTTTCATTTTTTCTCCTGTTAAATAAGTGCATTTTTAATTTTACTGCCTTTAATATACCGAATATTCATATAAAAGTCTAATTCTATTTTGAATTAAGGACCGACTTTATGATTTCAGCTTCAGAAGGGTCACATACGGCAAACCATTTATCCGCTTCAGCCCCCCAGTACCTGATGAATACGGACTGAACCTGTTCCGCAGTCAGAGACCTTACCATATCCAGCAGCTTAAGGCTGTGTCCGGCATCATCAAACTGAAGGATATTATAGGCAAGTTCCTGTGAAGCAGCGGAAGGAGTCTGTTTCTGATGGAAAGTAGAATTAATATACTTGTTTTTATAGCTTTCCAGCATGTTTTCAAGAGGTTCGGTTACATAAATGCCCTTTTCATCAGTTCCGGTTATGACAAGGCCTTTCTTCAGGTATTCCCGTGCCTCATCCAGAGCCTTTTTAAATCCCTTAAAATCAGAGACTTTAAATAAAAATTCCATTCCGTAAGGTGCCTTTGACCCTACAACCATTGTAGAAGGGGTATAGCAGACACTTCTTGCAATCCTGACAGAATTAAAAAGCTGGTCATTATATACGGCGGAAGCAATCAGGGCAGCAGGATAATCCTCTGAGGTATTTGGAGGAGACACGAAAACCCTTCCAATATATGCAGTTCCGCGGGCATTTTCATTTTTAACTACAATGCTTTCTCCGGATTTTATGGTTAAAGGCGGAATTTCACCGTTCTCAGCAGTTTTTTTACCGGTACCCTTTATTTTTCCAAAGGAAGAGTCAAGTTTTTTGAGTACGGTCTTTTCTTTTACATCACCGCTGACAAGGAAAAACATGTTTTCAGGAACAAAAACCTGGGCGTAGAGATTCTTCATGTTGTCCAGGGTAATTCCTTCCAGTGAAAAATCCGTAACATAGCTTCTGACGTCATAAGGATGGCCTGCAAACATATAATCATTAATCTTTTTATAAAGCTGCTGAACAGGTTCCACGCTTTCCTGATGAACTCCGTTTTCGTATCCGGCATAAAGTTTTTTTAATTCAGTTTCATTAAAATCAGGATTCAAGATACTGTCCGCATAAACGTCAAAAACTGTATCAAAATATTTTGAAAGACAGTTCATGCTCAGGACACTTCCAGTCATGTAACTGCTGCAGGAAAGAGAGCCTTTTGTTTTATAGGCAAGGAGAGACCTTTCATAAGCTGAATAATTTTGAGAACTCATGGACAGAAGCTCGCACAAAGCCTTTTCCAGACCTGAAGTTGAGCGTTCAAGGCGGGCTACACCTCCTTTAAGGCCAAGATTTACGCTTACGCAGGAAGATCCGCTGCCTTTTACAAAATATACAGGTATTCCGTTACTGAGATTCTTTACCGTAACTGCCGAAGCTTCCGTTTTTTTCTGCAGGCTTTCTTTTTTTACGGGAAAATACACTTCCTCAGAAACCGTCTGAAGGGAATGAAATGAAACATCTGACTCTGCTGAATATTTTCCGGACTTCCACCATACGTTTTTTTCTCCGTCTATCGTTTCAAAGCCGGCTTTTTCAAAATCTGCCTTATGAGCTTCATAAACTTCAGGGTTTACAAGAACAAGAAGCATCGGATTTCTTTCATAGAAATATTTTTTTATAAAATGCTGCGCATCCTGCCAGGAAACCTTCTGAAGCTTTTTGCTGTACTGGTAATAATAATCAACAGGGACAATGCTCCACCAGAAACTTAAATTTGAAAGCAGCCCCTCTGCAGTTTCTTCAGACAGCAGCCTGGAATCTGCAATATTTTCTGCAATCTCCTTTACCTGAGCCTTTGAGAACAGACTCTTATCACCGTAGAGTTCAGGCAGGACCTTTTCCGTAACGGTTTTACTGAAATACAGGGCATTTTCCGCTATATTACCTTCCGGAGTATAAGACATGGCTGAAAAATCAAAAGTTCCGTTTGCCCTTGTCGTCTGATAGGAAGCGCTGACATATTCAGGACCCGGTATCTGCATGTTTTTGTCATTTATAAGTGACTGAACGTAGCTGCCGGAAGGTTTTTCAAGAAGTGTAAGAATATAATCCGCAGCATAGGTATCTTCAATTTCGTAATCAGTGTCAGGCCCCCTGAAAGAAAGCTGATAGTTTACAAACTGAGAAGAAAGGGAGTCATAGCTCATTACAGCCTTTTTCATCACAGGGAAAGGATTTACATTCTGCTGTGCTCTTTTTTCATTTTTTACACCGTTATTATTCCAGGTGCCGAAAATTTTTTCTGCAAGAACATGAACTTCCTCCGGATTTACATCTCCGCCGATAAAAAGAGCTGCATTTGACGGAATATAATATCTGTTTTTTATCTCAAGGAGCTGTTCAACAGTTGCATTCCTTACAGCCTCAAAAGAACCGCCTGCATCAAGCCTGTAGGGAGCATCTTCAAAAAAAGTGCTGATAAAATAATTAAAAAGTTTATGGGAAGACTCTGCCTGATCTCCCTCAATTTCTGCAAGAACAACTTTCTTTTCATTTTCAAATTCCGTTCTGTCCATCAGAGGAAAACGTATGGCAGCATTCCAGAAAGCCATTCCCTCTTCAATCCGGTCAGAAGGAACAGTAAAAAAATAATTGACGCGGTTAATTCCTGTTGTTCCGTTCCACTGGGTAACTCCCAGGTCAGACATTGCCTTCTTTACAGCCGCAGCATCGTTATAAAGGGCATTACCCTTAAACATCATGTGCTCATACAGATGAAAAAGTCCTGCGCTCTCAGGAGTCTGATCCACAGCTCCGCTTCTTACTGCAATTTCAATATATACCAGAGGAACCGTATGATTTTCTGCAACAAAAACCTGCAGTCCGTTATCCAGGGTATATTCAGACAATCCTTTTACAGGAGTTGACCGGGCATAAACAAATACTGATACAAGGCAAAAAAAAGCTGCCATAAAAAATCTTTTTGTTTTCATGGCAGCATTATAGCATTAAAAAATATTATTTACTATTTGCAAGGTCAAAAACCTTAAAGAATTACTCCACAATACCGTTTTCGTCCATATAGTATGTTTTTATAGGAGGGAATCCATTGAATTTTATGCTTGCATACGTAGATGTATAAGCACCTGTAGTAAGCCAGTAAAGCTTATCTCCCTGCTTCAATTCAAGAGGAAGCTTGTACTTATCATTTTCATACATAATGTCCATGCTGTCACAGGTAGGTCCGGCAATGATTACGCTACCCTCTTTTCCGCCGTCCTTATCTGTAATTATAGGATACTTAATGGCTTCATCAAGAGTTTCGATAAGACCGTTGAACTTTCCTGCATCCAGATAAACCCATCTGTCAAGAGCAGTATTATTCTTACGGCTGATAAGAACAACTTCAGAAGTAAGGATACCGGCATCTGCTACAAGACTTCTTCCTGGTTCAAAAACAATCATAGGAATATCTTCACCAAAGTCTTCTTCAAGATAACGGGTAATTTCGTGGGCATATTCCTTTAATTCATTTGTAGGCTGAATGTAATGAGCAGGGAATCCGCCTCCCATATTTATCATGGTAAGCTTAATGCCTTCTTCTTCTTCAAGAGCTGTAAAAAGATACTTTGTCTTTGCAATAGCATCATTCCACTGACCGATATCACGCTGCTGACTTCCTACATGGAAACTGATTCCATATGGAGTAAGTCCCAGATCACGGGCAAGAACAAGCAGATCATAAGCCATATCAGGATGACAGCCGAATTTTCTTGAAAGAGGCCAGTCTGCAGTAGGAGAACTTTCTACAAGAATACGAACATATACTCTTGAACCAGGTGCAAGTTTAGCAATATTCTTAAGGTCTTCTTTTGAATCTGTTGCAAACATCCGCACGCCTTTTTCATAAAAATACTGAATGTCTGCAGGCTTTTTTATCGTATTTCCGTAAGAAACACGATCAGGACTGATTCCCAGAGAAAGAACATCATCAAGTTCATAACGTGAAGCAATGTCAAAATTAGATCCAAGAGAATCAAGAAGTTTTAAAACCGGAGTTCCCGGGTTAGACTTTACGGCATAATAGATGTGAGCATAAGGAAAAGAATCTTTTAAATGCACGTAATTGTACTTAATGGTACGAAGATTTACTACGACATTAGGCGTAGGTAAGTTTTCGGAACATTTTCTGAACTGTTCCCATTCACTGTCTGAAATAAATTCCTGACGGTTAAACATAAAGCATCGTCCTGCCTTAAAACTGATGATAATGTGTTTTATTTAAAACATAGCGGATAGTATCATTATGAAAAGTTTTTGAAAATACTTTTTTTAAAACTTTTTTCATTATTTTTTACCCATCCGGTACTAAAATAACAAAAAAAGCTGCAGATACGCATTACATACCTGCAGCAAGACTTAAAACACAGTAAATCCTATAATTTTATTCCGATTTTAACAGAAACAAGGCCGGAATCTGTGCTCCACTCATCTCCAGACTTCTGATCCGTACGCTCATACCACACGTCAAAGTAATAGTGTGCAGAAGGAGTAATTTTTACACCAAGTTTTGACGTAAAGGTAAGACTGTCTTTTTCATAAGTCGGAGAATCATTGTAATTATTATAGGCATAGCGGCTGTACTGAGTTTCACCGTTTTCATCAGTATAAGCAGCACCATAGTTTACACTCGGAACGTACCAGCCGAAAATATAAGGCATTACAGTATCCGTTGCCTTATACTCAATCTGAGCAATGAAAGCATAAAGGAAATCACTGTAAACAGTTCCTGTAGGAGCTGTGTATTCCTTACCGGTAATATTCATAAGCTCAACCTGGAAGAAACCGCCGAGATTCTTTATAGGAGAAGCAGCAGGATCTTCATTGAATGAAAGAATTCCGTTTACAACACCATCCCTGTTCATGTTAAATCCGGCACCGAGACCTACACGGTTTGCAGTATCTCCTGAAAGCTGCATTCCGCCAAGACTGTAATTTCTCTTAAATGAAGCCCCCGGTCCCCTGAAAAGCCACATGAAACCTGCTCCAACCTCAAGATCCCAGTCACCGTCTTCTCCCCAGGCAATTTCTGTCTGGCGGACCCAGTCAATTCCCACATAAGGTCTGAATGAACCGAATCCCTGTACCGGCAGACTGTATTCAAGACCAGCTCCGAGAGCAAGAGGCTGTTCTACAAGTGCAGAAGCATCAGCTTCAGGATCATCAGCTGCTGACACGACTACAGTAGTCGTATTCGTCTCTTCATCGGAATCAAGAGTTTCACGGCTAAGACCGGTAGAAGTATATGTTCCGTAGTTTACAGAATAAAGTCCTGTAAAAGTAAGTTTAGTATTAAACGTAGGCTTCCATGCCATGTCTGCACCGAACACCCAGCTGTTTTTATTGTTGTCTTCACCGTTCTTCCATGAACCGGCCTTAAGGTTTGCCTGAAAATCAAGTCCGTTATAGCCTGCACTGTACATACCGTAGATTTCAACTTCACGGGAATTAAGATGCACGAGATCCCTTCCTATTACGCTGACAGTTCCTCCGTTACCGGAATAAGGTCCTCCTGAATGAAACAACGGAAGACGGAAATACTGGTTTTTATCTCCTGTACGTTCCTGCATGTTGTTGTCAAGGACAGACTTTATGGAAGCCTGATTCATTGTAATCTGAGGATCAATTCCAGCAGCTCGAAGCCACCATTCACCATACTGAAGTTCAGCAATAAGGGAGCCAAACCAGATTGATTTTGCCTGATCCCTGGAACCGATGTCATTTATTTCTGATACACCTGAATTATTGAAATTATATCCGCGCCATGCGTATATTGCCGTATTACTCATCTTAAGGGAAACCGAAAGCCTGTTACGCCGCGGAATAAGCCCGAGATCCGTATACGGTGTAAATTCAAACCAGAGGTCACAGCCCATGGAAGTTGCCATACCTGTTGACCCGTCATTCAAGTCAGCAGAAAATGTTGTCCCGAAATCAAGACCGCCGGAGTTACCGCCAAAAAACGGAACCTGAATATCAGCAAATAGAAATGAGGTGGCAAGCAATCCAAGTATTAAACTTGCAATTCTTTTCATAAGTAACACCTCCGATGATTACAATCTGATCGTGCAGGCTACGCTGATAAGACCCTTGTCATCATCACCTTCACCTTCAACACAGGTTGAAAGCTGATAGCTTACATCAAGCGAGAAATACTGTACCGGAGTCATGTAGCAACCTACTTTTACATCTACATAATTATCTCCGGTCATGTGCTCACCATTTGAAGAAAGTTCAGGATAATACTTGCCGAATACATAAGGAAGATATTTTCCTCCCAGAAGATATTCAATCTGTCCGGCAACAGCAGTATGCATGTCGTCACCGCCGATGTCACACATTTCAAGTTCAACAAAATAACCCAGATTCTTTACGACAGCCTTGCGGTCTGCAAGTTCAAAGGCACTGAAGATAAGGTTTGCATGAACGTCATCATCTCCATAGAGATTCTTGTTTTTAACGGCATTTGCACCAAGAGAAAACCCTACAGGTACGATTTCGTCATAGTCTATGTCTCGATGACTTGTAAGAAAATCTTCTCCCCTTGTATAAAGATAAGTTCCGATGCCTGCTTCCCATGTATCATCAAGATTACCTTCAAGATCCTTAAAGTAATCAAAACCAACATACGGTTTGAGTACAGTCTTACGACCTGTCTTTATCTTGTAGTCAGCACTGATTCCGGCACTGAACGGATTGTAAGAAGATCCGTTATAGCTGAAGGAATTTTCGCAGTGAAGTCCGGCCATTGCATTTACACTGATGCTCATGTCTTCCACAGGATAGAACTCTGAATCGAGGCCAAAGAGCCATTCATTTTCATCATTATCACGGCCTGAATACAAGGATGCAGCTTTTGCAATTGCAGTAAATTTAGAAAACTCTACTCCAAAACCAAGCTGACCTGATACATCATCTGAATAATCAGTATCAACAGCATCCCGCTTAATAAAACTTCCTAAAAGCGGAAGTCCAAGTTTGTTGTAGCGTGTATTTGAATAAAGGGCATACTGCTTTTTCAAGTACCATCTGTCATCAGTATCCATTACATCATCAAAAATTGAATTGATGCTTGCATTATCAGTTTCCATTGGGTGTGTCGTACCGGCAACCTGAAGGAATACATTTTTATAAACGAGATCAGCCGTGATGTCTCCGTATGTAAGGACAAGAGGACGGCTTGACCAGGAGTTTACATTGTCCTGGGCATAATTACCGCCTGTGGTAAAATAACTTTCCAGCCACTGAAAACACATATCCTTTACAACAAGACGTACACCCGGCTGTGCGTATGTTTCTTCCACGACACCCCGGTCTGTTTTATCAAACAAAGGAAGATAGAACTGGATTCCGACTTTTGTTTCAAGTCCGCTGGAACCATCATTCAGGTCATACTCGAAAGTTGTTCCAGCCTCAACACCAATCGTTGCACTTTTTGCCAGTTCCATGGAATATCCTTCATGAACTGGAGCTTCATCCTCTTCCTGAGCAAAAGCACCGGCAGCAATAAACATACATGCCGTAACTGCAAACAGCTTGTTTATCCTTTTCATAAACTTCTTAACTCCTCGCTATTTCTTGTATTTTAAGAATAGAAGCAGATTTTAATAAAAGAAACATTGAAAATTATCCCAAAAAACTTTTATTTTTTTTACAAAAAAAAAAGTTCCGTACCGCCAGTTTCAGACCGCAGCACGGAACCATCATTATAATTCAGCAGCTATTAACTCAAACCTTAAACTGATCTATCTGAGAACCAATATCCCTGATTGATTCACTCATTTTATTTGAAATACCGTTTAAGGCAGCTCCAGTTTCATTTATCTTTTTTGCACCAACGGACATTTCATCCATACCCTGAGTCATAGACATTGCAGCATTCTGTAAAAGCTGAACTTCCTTAAGAATAAGTTTATTACCCTCTGCCATTTCTGAAGAAGCATTTCTTACTTCAACAGTACTGTCATTCATATTATGAAGGGCATCGGTAATCTGTCGTGATCCTTCATTCTGTTCTTCCATGGCAGACTTAATCTGCATTACAAGAGCATCTGTTTCTTCAAGCTTGCGGGATACTGCTTCAAAAGCAATACTTGCCTGGGAAGAAGCAGTAACGACATCATTAATAGAGTCCTTAATATTATTAAGCTGTTGTCCAATAGTCTTACTCTGTACGGAAGAAGTTTCAGAAAGTTTTCTGATTTCATCTGCAACAACGGCAAAACCTTTTCCTGACTCACCGGCATGTGCAGCTTCAATTGCAGCGTTCATGGCAAGAAGATTTGTCTGTTCCGCAATAGAAGCAATAGCAACGTTTGCTTCCTGAAGCATATCTGACTGACTTTCAATCTGCTCTACTCTATCGTTAACATCTCTCTGCTTATCAATTCCTGACTGAGCATTTGCCCGAAGTTCATTAAAGGAATTAGCCATTTTGTCTACAGATATGTTAACAGACGAAATATTGCCAATCATTTCTTCAACTGCAGCACTTGCCTGAGTTACTCCTGTTGTCTGACTTTCAATCATGTGCTCAAGAGATTCAATATTTGAAGCAATTTCATTAACGGCACCAGCGGTCTGATTTACACTCTGATTCTGAGTATCAATCTGTTTTTTCATGCTTTCTATATTAGAAATAATCTGTGTAATCGAACTTGCCGTATCTTCAACACTGGCATTCATATCTGTTCCGACAGTTTCAAGGTTAAAGTTTGAATTCTTAACGTTAGAAATAATTGACTGGAGTTTTTCTGTAAATGAATTAAATCCCTTTACCACATTACCGATTTCATCATGAGATGTAACTTCAATTCTCTTTGTAAGGTCTGCATTTCCGCTGGCAATTTCTGTAATCGAAGTTTCTACAAGTTTAAGAGGTTTTATAGTAAACGCAATGATAATCATTGAAATAATTACGGCAATAACGAGAATCACAAAAATAACAGAAGTCATGGATGCCATCATCGTTTTTATCATTGAGAAGAAATCTTCATGAGGAGCCATGCAGAATACAGCCCAGTCACAGTTATCCCCTACAGGCCTGTAAGAAGCCAGCATTGTTTTATTTCTTAAAGGTTCATGAAATATACGATATGAAGTATTGCCATTCATTGCATCAACAATAGCTTCATTCATTTCTCCGGTAGTATCGTTTTTAAGAATCTGCCCTTTCTGTACGTACTGAACATCAGCATCACCAACAGTTTTTCCTGTTTTCATATTTATAATAAACGGGTGGCTGTCTTTACCGATTGTAATCTGACTGCAGAGTTTTGACAGGGTATCTCCATAGAACACAGCAGCAATCGCCCCTGAAATTGAATTTGAATATGCATCATAAACAGGTACAGCATAGAAAATAAGAAGCTTGCCGTTTACAGGACTGACATTAGGGTCAGAAACGTAATGTTCCCCGGAAATTGCGTGAATAAAATATTCACGATTTGAACAGTCTGCAACTTCACCATCGCCGGTAATTGTCATCCCGTTTATATCATAATAAGCAATATTCTCGTAATTAGTATCAGTTTTTTTTGCATTCTGAACCAATGCAACTTTTTCTTCCATCGATTTAGACGGATCTCTAATGTCAGACAAATTTGCCAGAACATCCAGCATATGGAATTCCCTGTCATTTAACAGACGAACCTGATTTGCAACATTTTCTGCAACAGAAGTAACTGTCTGCTCTACAGAATCCTCAAGGGTTGAATTTGACATGGAATAGGCAATAATTCCTAAAACAAGATTAGATACAACTACAATACCTAAAATAAGAACTGCAAGTTTTGTTTTTAGACTATTAATCTTCATAAAACTCTCCATATAGAACGGAATAATATGCAACAAATAATATTTTTAACTGAAATAATTGTAATTATAAGAAAATACAAAAACAACTATGAACCTTAATATTTTTTAATACTTTTCGGTGAAAAAAAAAGGGGCTGTCCAATAAGTTCAAAAAGTGTCATTTTCGTGCCCGACCCGAAAATCTATTTAATTACAATACAAGAGATTGCCGCATCAAGTGCGGCAATGACAGGGTGTCGAGCACGGCAATGACTCATACTTATTGGTCATCCCCTACAAAATTTGTTCTATATAATATATCTTTTACAAAGAAAAAGCCGTATCATTCCGGCGAATAATGGAGTTTAGCAGTTTCTTTAATGCACTTCAAAAAAAAAGACAGCAGTTTTTTTACGATACTGCTGCCTGCGTTTTACCATCTAGTCTTCTTTTCCATTTATACTGCTGTTTTTTTTCTATTCAAGAATACCCGTTTTTGTTAAGGAAAAATTATCATATGGCGTTTCATTGCCGGAAGAATCAACAAATGCAACACCTATGCGACTTGAACTGTTGTTTTCAGTCTTATCAACATACAGTTCATAGAATGTAACAAGCTGAGAATACTTTTCAAGATTCAGTGTCTTCCGCAGTGGAATTGTTTTTGCAGAACCGCTCCATACACCGGTATCAGCTGCTGTCCACTCTATGGTATATCCCCAGCGGTCTACTTCAAAATCAGCAAATGGAAGTTCATTAAAAAGTATATCTCCGTCTGAAGCATAATCATTCAACTGATATTCAGTCAGGTAATCAGTATACAGAACAAGTTTTACAGGTACATTTGCCCAGCCACTTTCCATACAGAAATTATACAGCTTTATTGATTTAATATGAGTCAAATCAACATTAGAAGCCGCATTTTCAGACAGTGCTGATGTTTTTTTATAAATCTCACTTGGATACGCATCAAAATCATCTGTAACTTCCTCATTACATGAAAAGCTCAGTATGGAAACAGCTGTTAATAATATGGCTGACAACAAACGTAATTTATTCAATTTATTTTTCTCCGCACTTCATTACGAAGATGCATCAAAAATCAAAATATTTTTGATGCATCATAAAAATTTTAATTAAAACTTGCTTCAAGACCAAGATAACATGTTGTGGCAGAAAGTTCTGTCGCTTCATCAAATGTATACGTTATTGAATATTCTCCATTTTCAGAAATACTTGTAGAAGTATAAGGAATCTTTATCCAGTTTAAAGCATCATTACCATTAACCCACAGACTAACCCATGGACTTATAGATGAAGAAGAAAGGCCTGCAACGCTGAAGTTTACCGTTAAACTAGTTACACCAGTTTCAGGGAAATCTGTACACTGAAGGTTAGAATCCCAAGGATTATTTGTTTCAATTTTTAGTTCTGTATTGCTTGTAACTGTAGTTCCGCTTGAAAGTGTTAAAGCTGTATCATCAAGCTTTATTGAATTTACGGTCAGTGTTACTGTATCTGCTGTTGAAGAACCAATCGACCATCCATAGATATATGTTCCTGCATTTCCGGCATATTCAACGCCACGAAGTTTTTTTCCTGAATACTCACCTAAAGAAATCTTCTTAGACTCTGTCCATGTAAGATATGCAGAATCATAGATTTCTTTACCAGACTCTTCATCAGTTTTTGTATCCCAGAAAAGTACAGAAACATTTCCACCGGCACTTGCATTCATCTGAAAATATGTATTTTCTGAGATGGTATAACTGCCATCAAAGATATAAGTAAGACGTGCAGTACCATCATTTCCGGCACCAGCTTTAAGAAGAACTGCATCTGCATCATTGTAAGTTGATTCATAAGCCGTTACTGTTGAAGAAAGATTTTCAAGGCTTGCAAGATATTCTTCACGTTTATCTGCAGTAACGTCACGTCCAGTCTGTGCATCATAAGTATACATATAGACAGTGGAATCTGTTTCTTCTGCAAAATTATTTGCAGTTGCAGAAGTTGCTTTTTCCATTGTAGAAAGTCCGTTATAAGTTACAGAAATGATATTTACAACTGCAGGAACTCCAACCCATCCTGAACCATATGACTTATTGCAGAACGCAAGTGTCTTTGCAGTTGTATTATATCCGTCATTTGCAAATGGAATTTCCACGGTAGCTTCTGTTGTAGAAGATGCATTTATTTCAGAGCCAACAACATTTGCATTTTTCTCTCCATAAAGTGCTGTCTCATCTGCTGATGAAGACAGGAAGAAGGCACCCTGTACGGTATTATCTGCATTTGCTTCTTCAAGATTTATAGAATATTTTACGCTTACTGAACCAATGCGTGCAAGACGGGCTGAACTCAAAGCTGTAAAATCAACAACTTTCATTGAACTCCATCCGTTCAATGTGTATTCTCCAGATGCAAGAATATCACTTGAAGTTTTATCATCACTTCCACCGCCACAGCTGACTGCGCCAAATAAAACTGCAGCCATTGCAGGTACTGCAAGCCATCTTAATCTTTTCATAAAAAATCCCCCTTTTTCTTAAGAGACGGTTACTGATTTTCTCAAGCCCGTCACAACTTTTTTTGAAAACTTTTGCCTCTAATCACGGCAGAGGAACCGGGAACTCCATGGAACACTTCCAGACTTCCGATAGCATAAGAATAAGAGGGGTTTTCAACAAAAAAAACATCAGAAATTAAATTAAAAAACTTAATTTTTTGAAAAAAAATCCGCAGTAAACAGATGCACAAAAAAACTAAGTTTCTTCCGTGCATGTTACTGCGGACTGTTTTTACAGAATCCCGATTACAATTGATTACAGTCTTGATGCAATTTCATCAATAAATTCCCAGCTGTTAAGGACTTTTGATGCAGCCGGAGTTGCAATACGGGCAAGGTCACCTGTCATAAGGCCTTCTTCAATTACTTCAAGAGTTACCTTTTCAAGTTTCTTTGCAAAATCCACAAGTTCCGGAGTTGAATCAAGTTCTCCGCGCTTAGCAAGAGCTCCTGTCCATGCAAAAATAGTAGCAACAGGATTTGTAGAAGTTTTTTCGCCTTTAAGGTAGCGGTAATAGTGTTTCTGTACCGTTCCGTGACTTGCTTCATATTCAAAGTTTCCGTCAGGACTTACGAGAACGCTTGTCATCATGGCAAGACTTCCGCATGCAGAAGCAATCATGTCGCTCATTACATCCCCGTCATAATTCTTACAGGCCCAGAGGAAACCGCCTTCACTCTTCATTACGCGGGCAACTGCATCATCAATGAGTGTATAGAAATACTCAAGTCCTGCAGCATCAAACTTAGATTTGAATTCCTCTTCAAATACGCGGGCAAAAATTGCCTTAAAGTTTCCGTCATAAATTTTAGAAATAGTATCTTTTGTTCCAAGCCATACGCTGATTTTCTGATCAAGGGCATAGTTGAAGCAGCAGCGGGCAAAGCTTTCGATGGAAGAATCCATATTGTGAATTCCCTGAAGGATTCCGGGACCTTTCATTATCTGAATTGTCTTTCTGATTTCTTTTCCGTCTTCACCGGTAAATACAAGTTCAGCCTTACCAGGACAGTCAGTCTTTATCTCACAGTTTTTATAAACATCTCCGTAAGCATGACGTCCGAGAACGATCGGTTTTTTCCATGAAGTAACACAGCACTTTACATTTTTTACAAAAATAGGTGCACGGAAAACAGTTCCGTCAAGTTCCTCACGGATGATTCCGTTTGGAGAGCGGGTAAGCTGTTTAAGGTTATATTCCTTCATGCGGGCTTCGTTTGAAGTAATGGTTGCACATTTTACACCTACATGCAGGCGCTTTATGGCAGCAGCTGCTTCGTAAGTAATTTTATCATCAGAATCATCACGGCTTTTAAGACCGAGATCATAATATTCAGTTTTCAAATCTACAAAAGGCTCAAGAAGTTTTTCTTTAATTACTGCCCAAAGAACGCGGGTCATTTCATCACCGTCAAGTTCGGCAATCGCATTTTTCATCTGAATTTTTGACATAACTTTCTCCGTATTTTCAGTGTTGTTCTTATATTCAGATATTACGCATTTTTTTGATTGTAGAAAATGGCAATATCTTATTTACTCTTCTGCAAGTTCCTTTACAAGTTCCAGAGGCAGATCCTGCCACTTTGCAATCTGTTCAGGAGAAACTCCGTCTTTAAGCATAAGCCGGGCAGCCTCAAGTTTTGCCATCGTTGCATCGTCATAAACTTTCTTTTCCGGCAACGGTTCAAAAACTTCAAGTACATCCGCAGAATCCATAGAATCCTGCATAAAAAGGTTCACTGCTTTCAGCACGGTAGAATCAGCAAGAGCACACAAGCCTTCATGGTCATAACGCTCCCCCCTGCCTGATTCCACAGACTGATCTGAAACAGCCGTATACTTATTTCTATAAACAGCCTTTCCCTGCGCATCTGTAAGACATACTGAAAGTGTTACCCTCAGCCATACGGCTCCTGACTTCTGCATTTTTTCAAATTTAAAATTTGCAAAGAGCATGGAATCACAGGAAGTTTTTTCTACAAGATCCGTCCTGTACTTTTTTGAAGCAGAATCAAGAACCCTGTATCCCCTGCCAGAATATTTTGAAGCACTTTTCTTTTCTGCTCCGTCCGGTTTTACATAAACCTTACAGTCAGGAAAAGAAGAAGGACTTACGACATCCACACCGTTGGACAGAAGGGCCTGTTCCAGAGCGGCAGCTGCATTTTCGGCCCGCTTTCCGGCAAGATAAACTTCAGGATCCCCTTCATTGACGGCACGATTGATTGCCCCGGAAATTATGCCTTCCGTATACTCCGGTTCAGCTGAACCCCTGATATTATTTGAATACCACGGAATCATGGAATTTCCATAAACCGATACAATTGCAGTTCGTTTATAATCCCTCAGGTTTACAGAAGTTGAAGCACAGGAAAAAAATCCTGACAGCACGGCAGAAAGCACAGCGGCTTCAAATATTCTTTTTACAAATCTTATTTTCATAAATTAAAATCCTGTTACGGCGCAACCATTATAATTAAGGTCAGTAAGAATTTCCGTATGATCCTGGAATACTGCAACAGTATGTTCCTCATGACAGCTTATGGATCCGTCACAGGTTACTACAGTCCAGTCACTGCCCTCTTCAAGTTCCACGTCATCCGTTCCAAGATTTATCATCGGTTCAATGGCAAGAACCATTCCTGCCTGAATGCGGGGATTAGGCCCCCTGCTCGGACAGTTAGGAATGCTTGGATCTTCATGAACGTCAAGTCCTACTCCATGACCGCAGTAATCATATACGACACCGTACTTATTCTGATTGGCACAGATATCATAAACGGCATTTGAAATATCACTGATTCTGTTGCCCGGATGACAGGCAGCAATTCCGGCAAGAAGACTTTCTCTTGTAACACGGACAAGTTTCTTTACCTCAGGCTTTACGTTTCCTACCATTACAGTGTGGGTTGAATCAGAAATGTAACCGTCAAGATCAATACCGATATCAAGGGAAACAATATCTCCGTCCTCAACAAAACGCTTTTTACTTGGCACCCCGTGAATAACCTGATTGTTAATGCTGATGCATGCCATTCCCGGAAATCCTTCTTTCATCCAGGCAGGTTTTCCTCCGTGCTTACGGCAGTATTCCTGACACCAGTGATCAATTTCCCAGGTACTTACGCCAGGTTTTACTTTAGGAATAATTTCATTAAAAAGATCTGCCAGTTCATGACAGCTTTTTCTGATTTTGTTAATCTGGTCTTCATTCTTAAGTCTGATCATATATTCACCTCTTTTATAAACACTATTAACGGAAACAATGTCATTTTCGGGCACGACCCGAAAATCTATTTAATTACAATACAAGAGATTGCCGTGTCGAGCACGGCAATGACTCATACTGAACGCTACGCCACATCTAGTTCTATACACTAGGATGTAAACTTATTGGTCATCCCCTTCAGCCTCATTGATTCTTCCCTGCAGACATCAGCCGTACGAAAATCTCCCATACGCTCATAAACATCCGCCATTTTCTGAAGGAAAAAAGCATCGTCAGAATTTCCCAGTTTCAGATCAAGGGCCATCTCCCAGGCATCCAGGGCAAGTTCATCATTTACCTGTCCTTCTATGTTGTTCCTCAGTATATGCCGGGCAAGAGAAAGAACCTCCGGAAAAAACAATCTGAAATAACTGTAGGAATATTCCATCTTTATTATCTGCTCAAGAAGAATCACCGCATCATAATACTCCTGCCGCAGTACAAGTTCTTCCGCAAGAATAAATCCATAATCCATAAAATCTTCCCGGGTGAACCATCTTGAAAGCTTAAAACCGGTCCGCTCAGAATTCATACGCTTAAATTCTTTTACTGCCTCATCTTCATTTCTGTGCATTAAATCAAAGAAAATAAGCTTGGCCCTGCTTTCGTCATCCTCACGTTCAAGAAGCCAGGTTCTGTAATCAAAGGAAACAGAATCCCGTTTTTTTCCGTAAAACTTACCGTAGGAATATGACTCATCAAAAAGCTGCCGTGTCTTCAGATCTGAGAGAGTTTCATAGGCTTCTACAAGTTCACGGAATTTTTCTCCGTCGTCCTGACTTAAATCCGGATGCAGAAGCTTTGCTTTTAAACGATATGCCCTCTTTATTTCTGCAGCCGTCGCAGAGTGAGACACACCCAGAATTTTATAACAATCACGCATTTTCTATGAGGAAATTATAGTTTTTTTTGCATAAATATACAATTAACTCAGGCTAACATTCACAGTTCCATTACCTGCTGAATGCCTGCGCTTTCTGTCTCTTCCACGGATTCTGAATAGTTTCTGAAAGGACACAAAGGAAGGCCTTCCCGGGAAAATACAGTAACCGGACCATAATTGTACCAGGCATAACGGATATAAACAGGCTCAGGAACCTGTGGAGACTCAGCTTCAATAATGTTCTTCCGTACACCAGAAAGTTTTACGGCAGCAGGATAGAATTTTTTATCAGCGCCTGCAATCTCAACCCCTGTAAAATCTTCAGGAACTTCATTTCCCTGCACTTTTTCCATTTCAATAAGATGCTGGAGTTCCTTTTTATCTTCCCGAATTTCAAGTCCCGTACCGGAACGCTTTATTACAATCCGGATTCTGTTTTTTTCTACAGTACAGCTTTCAAAAGCAGGATTTTCCGTTTCTTTCTTTTCATCTGTTCCATAACAGTTAACCAGTGCACAGTCAGCCATTCTCAGGGCCAGAACTTTTTTATGTTTCGGATGAATGTCATTATATTCCCCCTGATCAAGGGCAGACACCATAAAAGTATTCCTTACAAAATTCCTTACCTTCATCTGGTTTTCCCGGATGATGCACCAGTTTTTAAAATCCCTGTCTGCGGCATAACGGTGCTCCGGCAGCTGGACAAAAATAAAGGGAAGTTCTGGAGAATTAAAATATTCCCGCCATTTTTTTATGAGCAGGGTAAAAAGTTTTTCATACAGAAAGCTGTGCTTATCATCACTTTCTCCCTGATAATAAATGACCCCCTTTACAGTATAAGGCATTATCCTGCTGACCATACATTCGTATAACCCCGCAGGTCTGAGAGGATTCTTGCAGACTTTAGGTCCCGGCCATTCACATGGTCCTATAATATCAATAACTTCCTGCCATTCAATTGAAGGATTTTCTTTATAAAGGGCATCACATTTTTTCTGCCATTCATCATGATAAGCCGTATACTCATCAAAAATACGGCACTGCTCTTCCACGGATTTTCCGGCGCTTTCTTTTTCATAGGGCTCAAAATACACATCAAGGTACTTTTCTTTTCTAAGGGACTGTAAGTCAATCCAGCTGGTAGCAGATGTCCCGCCCCAGTTACAGCCTATTATTCCTACGGTAACTCCAAGTTTTCGGGCAATTTTTCTTGCAAAAAAATATCCTATTGCAGACCAGTGCTTTTTTTTATCCGAGGAATAAGTTTCCCAGTGCGTTTCTTTCTCTTTATTATAGAAAGATTCATCCAGCCATCCTATTTTCTGTGTATAATAAAACCTTACTCCATCATCCCCTGATTCAGAAAATGCATCATCTTTTTCCGTACAGCTGCCGATTTCAAATTCCATATTTGACTGACCGCCGGCAATCCAGACTTCCCCCACGGCAACATGATTAAAAATCTTTACAACCCCGCCGCAGGACACTTCCAGGGTACATTCATTGCAGGCACCTGTTCCGGGAAGAGTAACCGTCCATTTTTCAGAATCAATCCTGCTTTCAGAGCTTGAAAGAATATTTCCTCCTGATTTCAGGACACACTTAACCATTTCTCCGTCAAAACCGGAAGAATAACCGAAAATACAGAGATCTCTGTCTCTCTGCAACACGCAATAATCTGAAAAAACTGCCGAAACTGTAAAATAACGCATTTTTTCATAATAAACTCATTTCAAACATATTAAAATCAAATTTTTTTCATATAAAAACATCATTTTTTCAGCACAAAATGAAATTTTCGTGTCATAATAGGATATAAGATAAAAAATACCTCCGGGTACTTTTTATCCCGTACCTCCTGCAGGACTGCTGATGCGGTTTTTAAAGGAGTATACATAACAAAAAGAGGGCAATCGTGAAAAAGTCAGGAATACTTCTCTTAATCATATCGGTTACTATGTTTACAGTTCCGCTGGAATCCTGTAAAAAGAATCCGGAAGGTTTTTCAGGAAAAATAACGCCGGAAAACATCAAGGCCGGATTCATTTATTCCGGAAAGACAAATGACAACGGTTTTACCCAGGCATTTGAACAGGCCCGATATGTCCTTGAGGAAAAAGGAATTCCAACTATGGTCATAGAAAACATTCCGGAAACTACAGAATGCGACAGGGCAATGAACATTCTGATAGAAAACGGCTGCAACGTAATCTATGCCACCAGATACGGATTTGAAGACTCTGTATTCAAATATGCAAAAAAATATCCTGACATAAAGTTTTCATGGTTTGCCGGAACCCACACGGCAGAAAATGTATCAACATTCTTTGCCCGCATCTATCAGGCCCGTTATCTTTCAGGAATGGCTGCAGGAGCAAAAACCCACACCGGAAAAATCGGTTATATAGCATCAGTGCCTATTCCTGAAGTTATCCAGGGACTTAATGCATTTACCCTGGGAGCAAGAAAAATCAATCCTGAGGCAAAAATAGAAATCATATGGACTGACACATGGTATGATCCCTATCTTTCAAAAACGGCAGCCCGCATTCTCATAGAAAAAGGCTGTGACGTAATAACCTGGCACCAGAATTCTGCAGATGCACAGGACGTTGCCGCATCAAACGGAATTTATTCCATAGGCTACAACTCATCATCCAGAGACCTGTCTCCTGACTATTACATTACGGCTGCAACCTTCAACTGGGCTGCATACATTCTTGACGACGTAGAAAGAATTCTTAACGGAACCTGGACTGCAAGAAGTTACTGGGGTTCAATAGCTGACGGAGCCGTTGATATTGATGAAATAAGCAACATCGACAAAGATATTTACATGGACATTCTGGAAGCAAGAACCAAACTGAAAGACGGAACCCTCAATGTATTTTCAGGACCTGTATACGGACAGGACTTCAATCTGGCAATCAAAGAAAACGATACACTGTCTGACAGCGAAATTCTGAACATGAAATGGTATACAAGAGGAATAATCGGACTTCTTAAGTAAAGTCAGTTCCTGAGGCAATACCCTGATGATTTTAAGTCTCCTCACTTCCTTAAAAACTGCACTTCTGATAAAATCAATTTATTATGGCAGATAAGAGAGAAGTTTTTCAGAAATTAGTTTTACAGGCTGTTAATCAGTACAAAAAAGAAAAATCACTGGAAGGCGATGAGATTACCATAGATTCAATCCGTGTGGAAAATCCGCCTAAACCAGAAATGGGAGATTTTGGAATTCCTATGTTTATGTTTGCAAAGGCATTCCGTTCATCTCCAATGGCTATCGCTCAGGAAGTTGCTAAAATTACAGCTGCCCTTTCCGGTGCATCAGAGCTTGGTTCTATAGAAGCAGCAGGTCCTTATGTAAACGTAAAGCTTAACAAAGCAAGTGCCGGAGCAGATATTCTTCTTGACATTATTGCCCAGGGAGAATCTTACGGTTCAAAAAATGAGGACGGCAAGGCACCTCTTGAAGGTCAGAAAGTAATGATTGAATACTCTTCACCAAATACAAACAAACCTCTCCATCTCGGACACTTAAGGAATGATGCCCTTGGTGAATCAGTAAGCAGGATTCTTAAAAAAGCAGGTGCAGAAGTTTACCGTGTAAACATCATCAACAACCGCGGCGTACACATCTGCAAGAGCATGCTTGCATATAAGCTCTTCCATGAAAAGAACAATGACACCCCTGAAAGTCTGGGAATGAAAGGTGACCATTTTGTAGGCCAGTGCTATGTTGAATTTGACAGGTATGCAAAGGAACACCCGGAAGCAAATGATGAAGCTCAGGCAATGCTTGAACAGTGGGAAAAAGGAACTGACGATGACGAGCTCCATATTCTCTGGAAAAAGATGAACGGCTGGGCTCTTGACGGCGTTCAGGCAACATACAAAAGAACAGGCGTCGGATTTGAAAAGCTTTATTTTGAAAGCGAAACCTACCTCAAGGGAAAAGACGAAATCCTCAAAGGTCTTGAGAAAGGCATTTTCTTCAAGGCTGAAGACGGTTCCGTAAGAATCGACGTTACTGAAGCAACCGGAAAAGGAAAAGACGGCACTAATCAGGAAAAAGTTCTTCTCCGCAAGGACGGAACTTCCGTATACATTACCCAGGATATCGGTACAGCCATCAGCCGCCACAACGACTGGGCCTTCAACCAGCTGGTATATGTAGTTGCCTCAGAACAGATCTATCACTTTAAGGTTCTTTTCTACATCCTTAAAAAACTGGGATTTGACTGGGCAGAAAAACTCCATCACCTCAGCTACGGTCTTGTAAATCTTCCAAGCGGAAGAATGAAGAGCCGTGAAGGAACAATTGTAGATGCAGACGATCTTATAGATTCCCTTCACGAAGATGCCCGCAAAGCTATTGAAGAAAGGGGAAGAGATGAGGAAGTCGGAAATGCTGATGAAGTTGCAGAAAAAGTTGCACTTGCAGCCCTTCACTACTATCTTCTTCAGGTCAATCCTGTTAAGGACATGCTTTTTAATCCGGCAGAAAGCCTCAGCTTTAACGGAAATACAGGTCCTTACCTTCAGTACATGGGAGCACGCATTGCATCAATACTCCGCAAGGCTAAGGAAACTGGTCTTGAACCTGCAGAAGACAGAGACTCTCTTTCTCTTCTTACCCATGAAAGTGAATGGGAACTTATAAAGGCACTTCAAAGATTCCCGAAGACTGTAGCGTATGCAGCTCAGAATTTTGATCCAAGCGCAATGGCCATTTACATTTATGACGTAAGCAAGGCATTCAGCAGTTTCTACAGAGACTGTCCGATCATGTCAATTGCAGAATCAGATGCAAAACTTGCAAAGGCAAGACTTTCCCTTGCAAAATGCACTCATACAGTCCTTAAAAATGCAATGGATCTCGTTCTGGTTCCATACCTTGACAGAATGTAAGGCTTATCTGATTAAAGCTCAATAAATCTTTCATGAGGGTTACGTTCAAAGTAGCCCTCTATTTTTTTCTTCGTATCTTCAATACTTTTATAATTAAGAAGTTCTGATGAAAACAGATGACCGAAAAAAAACTGAGTACAATAGTACGCAAAGAACCTCTGGATTCTGGTGCGGTAAAATTCTTCCGGCTGATACTTTTCTACATAGTCTGCAAAATCAAGGGCAACCTGCATCCGGTCAACTTTAGAAACCTTCAGCTCCGTGCCGTTAATGTATCTATCCAGCAGACTAAAAATCCACGGAGTAACGGCTGCCTGACGTGCAATCATCATTCCCTTTACGAAAGGACATTTTTTTAAGGCAAAGTCAGCAGAAGAAACATCCTTTATGCTTCCGTTTACATAAACATCGAGTGCAGGAAATTTCAGGGCAAGTTCTTCAACAATTTCATAGCGGGGAACAGTACGGACGCATTTTTCTTTTTTTGTCCGTGCATGAAGGGTTACAAGCTCAACTCCGTTTTCGTAAAGCATGCGGATGAAATCAAAAAACTTTTCTTTTGTATAATCCTCATCACCGAGCCTGCATTTTACGCTGAAACGGAATTTTCGTCCATACTGCCGGCCTGCTTCATCAAGACGATTTCTGACAAGACTGACCAGATGCTCTGTTTCAGAAATATCTTTAAGCATCCATGCAATACCGGCTCCAGTTTTATAAATCTGTGGAGCGCTGCAGCCCATATTCAGATCAACCCCTGTTCCACCACGGGAACATACAACAGGAACAGCTTCCGCTATTTTTTCTGCATCACTTCCCGTAAGCTGCCACACGATTTTTTCAGGAGCAGTTTCGTTAATAAGGTAAAACTTCTCCCAGGGGCCGTTATTCAAAAGAGAAGTTGCATTTATCATTTCAGTAAAATACTCATGGCAACCGCCAAAGCCCTCCGTAATACGGCGGAAGGCTTCATGACTTAAAGTTGCCATGGGTGCACAGACCAGCTTCATTATTAAATTCTGCCGCTTATTTTAAAAGATTTTCTACAACAGAAGCTGCTTCGTCTACATAGTTTACATCAAGAGTTTCAATTTCTCCATTATCTACCGTAACGCTCATCTTCTGTTCAATAGGAATGCGGGCAAGAACTTTGAGGCCAAAATCCCTGGCAATTCCTTCAATATTGTTTTCGCCGAAAATTCTTATCTGCTTACCGCAGTCAGGACATTCAACATAGCTCATGTTTTCTACAAGACCGAGAATAGGAACATTCATCATGTTGGCCATGTTTACTGCTTTCTCTACGATAACGCGTACAAGCTGCTGTGGAGAAGCAACAACAATGATTCCGTCAACAGGAAGTGCCTGGAAAACAGTAAGAGGTACGTCACCTGTTCCCGGCGGACAGTCAACGAACATAAAGTCTACGTCTTCCCATACTACATCTGTCCAGAACTGCTTTACCGCACCAGAAATTACAGGCCCCCTCCAGATTACAGGAGTATTTTCCTCCGGAAGCAGAAAGTTCATGCTCATAATCTGAATACCGGTAGAAGTCTTTACGGATTTAAGATATTCCTGAGCCTTACCATCTTTCATTGTCATTGCACCGGCTTCAGCCTTTTCTCCGTGAAGACCGAATGCTGTAGGAACAGAAGGTCCCGTTATATCTGCATCAAGAATGGCGGTTTTAAAACCATCCCTATGAACTTTGCAGGCAAGAAGGTTTGTAACAAGAGATTTTCCTACACCACCCTTTCCGGAAACAACAGCTATTACTTTTTTTACGCTTGAACCTTCATGAAGACTTTCCTTTAAAGAACGCTTTTCACAGTTCTGACCGCAGCCGGAACAGTTTCCACCGCAATTTTCACTCATATAAAACAACCTCGAAAAAAATTATTTCCTGAAAGTATACAACAAAATCAAAATAGATAAAACAAGGTGTGCAAACCTCTGGGGGATGACCAATAAGTATGAGTCATTGCCGTGCTCGACAGCCTGTCATTGCCGCACTTGATGCGGCAATCTCATGCAGGGGGATTTTCGGGTCCAGCCCGAAAATGACACTTATAAAAAGTTGCTAACAGCCCGAAAATGACATTTTTTGAACTTATTGGTCATCCCTATATTGTCTGAAGGTAAAATCGTAAAAAAAATCCCCTGGTTCAGGGTGAAGCTGAACAGGGGAAAAAGCTAAAAAAGTTTTAAACGGAGTATGTTTCTAAACTTTTATAAATACTACTATATAAACAGTCAGTTTTCAAAAACATCCCGGTATACAATACCGCGGCCGTTGGTTCCAAGATATACACGTCCGTAAACTCTCGGATCACCGGTAATGGCTGTATTTGCAGCACCGTACTGATGGTTGTCGTCATTTATGCGGGTCCAGGTTACCCCTTTGTCTTCCGACATATAGATTCCATACTTTCCTTTATACTTACTGTTTGTATAAAGCACCTGATAAGAAGAGCTGTCCTTTGCCTTACCGAGACCGATTACAAGTGCATCATCAAATCCGCTGATGGAAGTCCATGTAATTCCTCCGTCCTCAGAATGATAGAGACCTGCTTCTCCTGCAGCAAACCACAGATGTCCCTCGCAGCCGATTACTGCATTAAGATCACTCTGCCATGAATCTTTTCCGGATTTATTCCATCTGTCATTTACCATGACAAAAGATTTTCCACCGTCAGTACTTGCATAGAATTTTTTATCACCACCGTAAGCGTAGAACTTGTTTTTATTTACTCTGTCACTTACAACCTTACAGTTTTCTGGAAGTCCACTGCAGACATTCCAGTGTTCACCCTCATCATCAGTCCAGCTCGGAACAAGATTGCTCGGTGCCCATACAATTACACTTGAATCTGCATTAACTGCAGCAGTTCCGCCCCAGCCTTCATTTGCACCCTGAATATAATTCTTTACCGGGTTCCATTCATCTCCGCCGTCATAAGAAATCATGAGCTTGCCGTCTCCCATGCGGATTATGTAATACGGATCCTCTGCTGCATAATCAAGACTGCTTACTCCACTGATGTTAGGATTGACAATCATCGGAGATGCTTTTGTAAGATCGTAGTGAACAAATCCTCCGATATCACCTACACCGGAAATAAGATGAGCTCCTTCTGTAGGACTTATAAGATCAAGAACGGCACACTCTTCAATTCCCTCTGCATAAGGAATAAAGTTAACCCTCTTTCCCCTGTCCCAGTCAGTAAGGTTTCCGGTAGAATAAATTCCCGCCCCTGTTCCGTACATCATGCGGTCAGAATCAAAAGGATCTATTTCAATATCTGCAATACACCATCCCAGTTTCGGGTTTTCCTCAGGAAGGGTTTTCTGTGTTCCCCAGTCAAGCCACGGAACGTCTTTAATATTGATTGAATATTTATCTACACGGTTAGGATATCCGTCGAGATACCAGATAGGATCCCATGTTGCACCTCCGTCTGTTGAACGGTAAATGTATTCATCAGGCCACCATTCATTCATCGTAACGGCAATCAGGACATCAGGATTCTGATAATCAACGGCAACGCTTCCTACGGCACGGTCTGTCGTTGCATAGCTTGGATCAGGATCATGTTTAGGAAGGGAGATGTCAGTCCATTCCCTTGTCTTGAAATTAAACTTCCAGATTGCTCCTCCCCAGTATGCAGATGAGTAAGGACCAAAACCTGCATTGTAAGAAACAAGAAGTTCTCCCTTTGGTGAATAAACTCCTTTCAAAGGATAATACATGTGACATGAACATACATCACCGGTCATGTGCTTATGCTTAGCTTCTCCACGGGCTTTCTGAGCCTCAGGCTTTCCGTAACTGAAATCACCGATTTTCGGCTGGCCTTCAAGAGGATGCCATGTAACTCCTGCATCGTTAGATTCATAGATTGTATTTTTTGTATCAGCAACACCGCAGTAAATGTTTTTACTTCCGTTTCCAGGAGTTCCGCTTTCAGGATCAAAGACAACCCACATGATTCCGAAATAATGATCAAAATGTGACCATGTACTGAAACCTTCATCGTAGACATTTCCTTTTGCCGGGAATGACTTTACTTCTTTCCATGTATGTCCGTAATCTTCACTTTTATAAAGACCGTCGCCGAAGCTTCCGAAATAAACGATCTTATTATTGTTCGGATCTATTGCAAGACGTTCACCGGCACCGCGTCCAGGCATGTTGCCGCCCATTTTAAGTGGAGTTCCGTCTGACTTATACATGTCAATTCTCTTAAACGTATTTCCGTAATCTTCAGAAACAAGCATCTGAGAAGGACCTTTTTCCCAGTCATTGGTGTATGTTCCGGAAGCAATTACGAGACGATTCGGTTCAACAGGATCTGTAGCAATACTTGCGATACCCAGGCGTCCGTAGTCTTCCACACCTGCAAAATCTGTAAGGGGAATCCAGCTTTGAGATGCAGCATCAAAACGGTAAGCGCCTCCCATATCCGTGCGGGCATAAAGAACACCCTGCTTTGAAGTATTATAGATAAGGCCCGGAACCATACCGCCGCCATGAATTTTTACACTCTTCCATCCTTTCTGAGTATACTGAGGAGAAGTGCTTCCCGATGAACCGGTACTTGCACATCCTGCAAAAACTAAAACAGCCGATGCTGCAGCTGCAAGTGATTTTACAATCTTTTTCATACAATCTCCCATTTTCATTATGATACACCATAAGAATAAAATCTGATCAATGTAAAAAAAACATCATAAATTTCAGCAAAAAACTTTTTATTTTTCAATCTTGCTGATATACTTAGTGCTATTGAAAACAGGACTCATACTCGGGAGGACACAAATGAAAAAAATTACAGCAGCTATCATTCTCGCAGCTTTTTCTGCCGCAGCAATAACCGGATGCTCAAAAAAAGAATCTAAAACTGAAACATCATCTGAAAAAACTTCAGAACAGAAAACAGAAAATACTTCCACATCAGATAAAGGAAACATATCTGCATCACTGGACGCACAGATTGAAGCGCTCAAAAAAACTTCAGAAGCATACTCAGAAACACTTGATGCTACGGCAAAAGCTTACGCTGATTCACTTTCTTCAACTGCAGATTCATACAAAGATACAATCAAAGAAAGCGTAGATGCAAATTCAAAAGCTATTAAAGAATCTGCCGCAAACGCACTGGACTCTGCAAGCAGTCTCCTTAAAAACTGGTAAAGATTCACAAAAAAAAACAGAACGTCCTGAAACTTAACGGACATTCCTGATTTTTCAGGACGGTTCTGTAATCTTATTTTTCCGGTCTTTTTTATGAACATAAGGAACATTTTCTTTTCCGTTATAAACCGATTCAAGATTTCACAGAAACTTTATTTTCTTTATGCGATAACTTTTTTCATTCCGCTTATAATCACATTTACAATTTTTATTTCATGGCTGAGCAAAACCCTTAACAGCTGGGAAAACAAAGAAGCAGAAAGCACTCTCCGCACCCTTGATATTTTTTTTGAAGAAAGTTTCAACGGAATAAGCGAACTTTCCAATGTTCTCAGCGTAAACACAGAAATACGGAACATCATATCAAAAGAATATCACTCACCGCTGGAAGTGTACAAAGCATATAATGAGGTAAAATTCATTGATCCGCTTATCAAGGCTTACAGTTCAATTTCAAGCATAAGATTCTACACGTCAAACATGAGTCTGCACGACAACGGATTCTTCACCAAAAACACTTATGACGTTACGGGAAGTGACTGGTACAGAAATGCAGTTTCCCTTAACGGTGCTCCCTTCTGGTACTATAAAAAAGATTCCATCACACAAAAACCCCATCTGACTCTTATACGTTCTGTCTGGAACGGAATTGATCACACCCTCATCGGAATACTGTGCATAAACGTAAGCAATGACTTCATCAATCAGCGTTTAAAATCTGCACCCTATTCTTCAATCATAGAATTTTCTGACCAGTGCATTTTCAGTTCCATAAACAATCCGGAAACGACCTTTATAAATCTCACCGGAAAAAAATCCAGTGACACAATAAAAATTGACTCCAAAGAATTCAGCATACTGAAAAAAGAATTTTCTCCTGACCACGGACAGAACGAAAAATTTACGATAAATATTTTCATATCAATGGAAAACCTTTTCAGGACCACTGCAAAATTCAGACTCAACATTTCCATAGTCTTTCTTCTTTTTATTCTTTCATCCCTCGCAATGATTCTGCTTCTTGCTTTTTCCATACATAAAAGAGTTTCTCAAGTCAGAAAAGGTATCGTAAGCGTAGGTACGAACAACTTCAACATTCCGCCTTCAATCGGAGGTTCTGATGAATTCTCTGAAATATATGATGAGGTATACGAAACCTCAAGAAAGATAAAAAAACTCATAAACGAAGTTTACATCCGTGACATAGAAAAAGAACAGCTGACTTCAAGGCAGAATGACATAAGATTTAAAATGCTCAGTGCACAGATAAATCCCCACTTTCTCTTCAATACCCTTGAACACATAAGAATGCAGGCCCTCAGCTGTGAAGACCGGGACGTACCTTACATGCTGAAAATCCTTGCTAAGATACTCAGATACAATCTTTCTGTAAAAGAAGAAAACGTACTTCTTTCGCAGGAAATCGAAATCATAGGAAACTATCTGGACATCCAGCATAAAAGATTTGGAGAGAGAATTTCCTACGACATAGTTCCCCTCTGCGACATAAACAGGATAAAAATCCTTCCCCTCCTTATACAGCCTCTTGTAGAAAACTGTTTTGCCCACGGACTTGAATCAAAAACTGAAAACGGTTTTATTTACATACTGATAAAGACAGAAACAGAAAACGGAGAAGCTGTCTTAAAAATAACAGTGCAGGACAACGGAGAAGGAATTCCTGAAGAAAAACTTGACGAACTGAACAGAAGGCTTAACAATACCAACGTAGAAGAGTTCAGATCTTCCATCGGACTTGTAAACGTCAATCAGAGAATCAGACTTTTCTACGGACAGAAATACGGTATGAAAATCTTCAGCATTCCTGAGAAGATTACGGCAATTACGCTGACTTTACCTTTAGTTACAGAGGATACAAATGCTTAAAGTACTTATTGCAGATGATGAAAAAAGTATCAGAAACGGACTGAAAAAAATAATCGACTGGAACAAATGCGGCTATGAAATCTGCGGAGAAGCCTCAGACGGAAATCAGGCACTGGAAAAAATTCTGGAACTGAAGCCGGACCTGGTTCTTCTTGATATAAAAATGCCGGTAAAAACGGGAGTTGAAGTTTTAAAGGAAATAGCGGAACTTAAAAAAAATCCCGGCAGTGAATACAAAAAAAATACGGCCTTTCTGATTCTTTCCGGATTCTCTGATTTTGAATTTGCAAAAGAAGCCATGAATTACGGTGCAAAGGGATATTTTGTAAAACCCATAGATGAAGAACAGCTTGAAGAAAAGGTTACAGAACTTGCAAAAGACATGGTCTCAACCGCAAATGACGCTGCAGACTTGAAGCAGTGTTTCTCACAGCTGTTCCTTTTCGGAGTAAAAGAAGATGCCTTTCCTGAAGGATACGAAGACAACCGCAGCTATCAGGCCGTACTTTTCTCAAGCAAAAGATGCGGATATGCAGAACGTATCAATGAACTTGAGAAAAAAATTCAGTCTGCATTTTCCCAGTTAAATCCGATTACAGTTGTACATGACCAGGATATAATCGTACTGTTTGCAGACTGCAGCACGGATGCAGTTGACAGAACTACGGAACGGTTCATCCAGAGGTTTCAGAAAAGCCCTTTTGTCATTACAGGCAACCCGTACAAAGGAGTGGAGGGAGCGCTTAAATCTTTTCTTGAATGCAGGAACAATACATTCAGACTTTTCTTCGGGGAAGACTCAAGCCTGATTCACTGCACCGAAATTCACGAAAATGCACTCAAGGACAAGTTTAATTTTGAATCCAGAATCCAGGACGTTATTTTCTGCATAGAAACTTATGATAAAAAACATCTCCAGCAGATTCTGGATTCGTCAAAAACTGCCTTAACCTCCATACTTAATCCTGATGCCGTAAAGACACAGTGCATTACTTACATAATAGAACTGCAGGCCGGTCTGTTAAAAAAATATCCGGAAAGGGATTTTGAGATAAGCTCAGCCTATGACCTTGTTCCTAAGATTCTTGAGAAAACACGTTTCTGCGACGTATATGAAATCGTAACAAAATTCAGTTACGACTTTATTGAAAATTTCAATACAAATACTTCAACATCTACAATCACTAAAGTAATTGCCTATATCAAAACTAATTATGCCGATGACCTTAAGCTGGAAACCCTGGGACAGATGTTTTACTGCAACAGTGCTTACCTTGGTAAAAAATTCAAGGAACATACAGGAGTGCAGTTCAATACATTCCTCGACCAGATTAGAATTGAAGAAGCAAAAAAACGTCTGACAGAGACGGACCTTAAAGTCTATCAGATTTCAAAACTGGTGGGGTATGCAAACACTGATTACTTCTTTATGAAATTCAAGAAATACACGGGACTTACCCCTAAAGAATTCAAGGCAGGCTTAAAAGAAGCAGGAAAATAAAAACAGCCCTGCAATTTTTTTTCAAAGTTTTTTATTGTAATTTTTAATGTTTTTTTCCTGTCCGGCGGGTGCTACCTTAATAGCATGAAAGAAAACAGCGTTACAATAATTCATAAAACTTCTCTGGGAAAGAAGATTTACTCACAGCGGTATTTATTTCTCATGTCAGTACCGTTCGTAATCTGGCTGGTGATTTTCTGCTATGTTCCGCTTACAGGCTGGCTCATGGCATTTGAAGAATACCATCCTTTTCTGGGATTTACAAAATCAAAATTCGTCGGACTGTATCAGTTTAAGAGAATGTTTACAGATCCAATCCTTGCTCCGAAATTCAGGCAGGTACTCTGGAACACTATCGGAATGAGCCTCATGGGACTTACTGCAGGAACAGTATTCCCGATTGCCTTTGCAATTTTCTTAAATGAAGTTTCATCCCTTCGTGCAAAAAAATTTGTTCAGACAGTTTCCTATCTTCCTCACTTTGTATCATGGGTTATTGTCGCAAACATTGTTTCTTCTGCACTTTCTCCCAGCGGAACAGTAAACGAGATTCTCGTCAAACTCAGCATAATAAAATCCCCGTACGCATTCATGGCAGACAGAAAACTGTTCTGGTGGATTGTTACCTTTGCTGATGTCTGGAAAGAAACAGGATGGAATGCAATCATTTATATTGCAGCCATTGCCGGAATAGACGAGCAGCTTTATGAGGCGGCAGAAGTTGACGGCTGCAACCGCTGGCATAAAATCTGGCATGTTACTCTGCCGGGAATCCGTACGACAATCATTACACTTTTCATAATGAATGTGGGAAACATAATCAATATCGGTTTTGAAAAACAGTGGCTTCTTTCGAACCCTGTTGTTGATCCGGTGGCTCAGGTTCTTGATAAATATATCATTGATTACGGTATTTCCATGTACAATATTTCTTACGGAACAGCCCTTGGAATTTTCAAATCCATTGTAAGTATTGCAATGATAATACTTGCAAACCGCATAGCAAAAAAATTCGACAGCAACATCATGTAAAAAAACTCAGGAGAGCAGACAAAATGATGGTAACGAAAAAAAACAACATACACATAATAAGTTCTCTTATAATGATTCTGGTAGTTACAGTAACACTCTACCCCTTCTTAAACGTACTGGCAAAATCCCTGAATGATGCTGTTGATACAGTAAAAGGGGGCATAACCGTTTTTCCGAGAAAACCGACTTTCAAAAATTACACAGACCTTTTTGAAACGGGAAGCAATCTTGGAACGGCATTTTTTAACTCTATAGTAAGAACAGTACTGGGGTCTTTCTTAGGCACCCTGTGCTGTGCAATGTTCGCTTACCCTTTAAGCAGGCATGATTTTATTGCCCGCAAACCCTTTCTCAGGATTCTCATAATCACAATGTATGTTTCTGGAGGACTTATTCCAAGTTACCTTCTCATGAGAAACCTGAACCTTCTCAATTCCTTCTGGGTTTACATAATTCCGTCCCTCATAAGTGCGTATAACATCATCCTTATAAGAAGCTTCATGATGAACATACCGCAGGCTCTTTCTGAAGCAGCGAGAATTGACGGTGCAAATGACCTGACGATTTTCTTCAGAATCATACTGCCTATGTGCAAGCCTGTACTTGCAACAGTAATGCTTTTTGTTGCAGTAGGTCACTGGAATGACTGGTACAGCACTTACATTTACATGACCAGAAGTCACAGGACGACACTTTCTACACTTCAGTTTGAACTTATGAAAGTTCTTGACAGTGTAAGCCAGAGCGGAAGTACCATTGACATTCATTCTGAATCACTCAAGGCTTCGACAAAAAGTCCGGAGGCTATTAAAATGGCAATTACAATCGTATGTACAGTACCGATTCTTGCAGTGTATCCTTTTGTACAGAAATACTTTGTAAGCGGAATCACATTAGGCGCAGTCAAGGAGTAGAAAATGACGTTTATAAAAAAAGCAGCTTCTGCAGCAGCATGTACTTTACTTATATCAGGCAGTCTGTTCATATCAGGATGCGTAAAAAAACCGGATTTCGGTGATGCAGTAGTACTTACAATGTTTACTTCTGACCTGAATGAAGACATATACTTTACCGATCCCGTTGCAAAAGAAATAACAAGACGGACTGGAGTTGCCCTTGAACTGGAACATCCTGTTGCCGGAGATACAAATGCTATTCCACTCATGCTGGTAAGCGGTGACCTCCCGGATCTTATTTTTGCAAAAGGTGAGCTTACAAAACTTATTGAAGCAGGAGCCGTCATTCCCCTTGATGATCTTATTGAAAAATACGGAAGCAATATGAAAAAACTCTATGGAGACCAGATTGTAAAGCTTCGTAATTCTCCTTCAGATCCTCACATATATACTGTAGGAACATACGGCGTAAAAAGTGAAGTTCTTGAAACAGGCGGCTCAATGCAGATTCAGCATGCAGTCCTCAAGGAACTCGGCTATCCGAAAATAAAGACACTTGCAGACTATGAGCAGGCTCTGCGTGAATACATAGAACTTCATCCGACAATTAACGGACAGAAGACAATAGGACTTTCCCTGCTTATCGATACCTGGCAGTGGTACATAGATCTTTCCAATCCGGGAAACTACACCATAGGCTATCCTGATGACGGTCAGTGGATCGTAAATCAGGAAACACTTGAAGCCCAATATAAATTCCTGAACAAAGATATTTACAAATTCTACAAATGGCTTAATAAAATAAATGCAGACGGACTTCTTGATCCTGAAAGCTTTACCCAGAAAGAAGATGTATGGCGGGCAAAAATTGCCTCTGGAAGAGTCCTGGGAATTTCCTATCCGACCTGGGGCTATGGAGAAGCCCGTTCTTCACTCATCAACAACGGAATGGAAGACAGAACCTATGCCTATCTTCCGGTTCAGGCTGACGAATCGACAAAAGATCCTTCAAGAAAAGACTACGGATATTCCGGCGGATGGGGTATTGCAATTTCAAAGTCCTGCAAGAATCCGGAACTTGCATTTAAATTCCTTGACTGGATGTGTTCGGAAGAAGCACAGATTCTCTGCAACTGGGGAATAAAGGGAATAAACTACACAGTCAATGAAGAAGGAAAAAGGGTACGCTCTGCTGAAGAAATGAAGGCTGCGGCAACAGATCCTAACTATGCAACTAAAACAGGTGTCGGAAGATGGTGCTATCCCTTCCCTCAGGCAGGAAATGCTGCAGTAGATTCTAACGGAGATAAAATTACACCGACTTCAAAAGAATCTATAATTGCAAACTATCTTGATGTAGAAAAAGAAACACTTAAAGCTTACGGTGCAGAAATGTGGATAGATCTGTTCCCGTCACCGGAAGAACTGGGGGTATCAAGGCACGGACAGGTATGGCAGTATGCCCTTCCTCAGAACGTAAATGAAATGGTTACGGCTGCAGACCAGGAAGTAAAAAGCGAGCTTGCACTTATCGTTCTGGGAAAGCCGGAAGATTTTGACAGACAGTGGAATGCTCTTCAGAAAAAACTTCTGGACATGAAACTTGATGAAGCCGGAAAAATCCTTACAGGCCTCATTAAAGAAAAAGTTGATTTATGGAACAAATAATTCTTCACGAATGAAGATTATGAAAACCTTATGCTGTTTCTGTTTCAAACGGGAACAGCATTTTTATTGTCTGTTTTAGAACATCTGTGTAAAATAAAAAAATGCCGGAAAATGCCGTGCACAAAAAGCAGGCTATTAAGGCTGAAAAGAGGTTTATATGATTAACGATCCAAAGGTAAAAAAGGTTCTCTACGGAGGAGACTACAATCCTGAACAGTGGAGTATTGAAGAAAGAAACAGAGACATGGAACTTCTGCCTCAGGCCGGAATTGATACGGTAACCCTGAATGTATTCAGCTGGGCAAAACTTCAGCCGTCAGAAAAAAAATATGATTTTTCTGATCTGGACAGAATCGTAGACATGGTAAGTCAGAAAGGCATGAATATCTGCATGGCAACATCTACTGCAGCACATCCTGCCTGGATGGCACGTAAATATCCTGACATTCTGAGAACAGACATTGACGGAAGAAAACATAATTTCGGTTCAAGACATAATTCCTGTCCAAACAGCCCTACCTATAAAAAATACGCGCCGCTTCTTGCAAAAAAACTTGCAGAGCGCTACGGAAACAGAAGCAATATTCTGGCATGGCATATTTCAAATGAATACGGCGGACTCTGTTACTGTGACAACTGTAAGAAAGCCTGGCGGCAGTGGCTCAAAAATAAATACAAGACTATAGAAAACCTGAATGAAAAATGGAACACTGCTTTCTGGAGCCATACATACTACGACTGGGAAGACATTCAGATTCCAAGCCACATCAGTGAACGGTGGAACTATGACCGTACCAACATGCAGATTCAGACCATCGACTACTACAGATTCAACACAGAGGGAATCGTAAATATGTACCGCATGGAAGCTGATGCAATTCACTCCGTACTTCCTGATGCAAAGGTTACTACAAACCTCATGAGCACTTATCCTGAACTTGACTACAATAAATTTGCACCTTATATGGATTTTATAAGCTGGGACAACTATCCTTCTCCAAATGATTCCTATACCAGAGTTGCCTTCAATCATGAAGTAATGAGGGGACTTAAAAGAGACAAGCCTTTCTGCCTTATGGAACAGACACCAAGCGTAACAAACTGGCAGCCTTATAATTCCCTTAAGCGTCCCGGCGTAATGCGCCTCATGAGTTACCAGGCAGTTGCTCACGGTGCTGATACAGTCCTCTTCTTCCAGATGAGAAGAAGCAGGGGCTGCTGCGAAAAATTCCATGGTGCCGTAATCGATCACTACCCGAGTGCAGAAACAAGAGTATTCAAAGAAACTGCCGCATTGGGAAAAGAACTCAAACTTCTGTCCGATAAGTTCATCGGTTCTCTGGAAAAAACAGAAGCTGCAATTCTCTTTGACTGGAACTGCATGTGGGGAGTAATGTTCAGTTCCGGTCCATCCGTTGATTTTAAATACACGGATGAAGTTTACAAATATTACGACGCTTTCTGTAAACAGAATATTCCTGTAGATGTAATTTCACCGGATCAAAGTCTTGATAAATACAAAGTCGTAATCGCCCCTGCCCTTTACATGATAAGTAAAGAAAACGCAGAAAAAATCCAGCGCTTCGTTCAGAACGGAGGAACTTTTCTTACAACTGTAATGAGCGGAATGACAGACGAAAATGATCTCGTAACGGATAAAGGTTATCCTGGAGAACTGAGAAAAGTATGCGGAATCTGGGCAGAAGAGACAGATGCCCTTCTTCCTGGAAAACCAAATTCCGTTGTAATAAAAGACGGTTCCCTCAAAGGTGAATATCCGGCTGTCATTCTTGCAGACATCATTCATCCGGACACGGCAGAAACTATTGCTGTTTACGGAAGCGACTTTTACCAGGGAACTCCTGTAATTACAAAAAACTCTTTCGGACAGGGAAAAGCCTGGTATGTAGGAACCTGCGCCGACAGAGACAGCGGACTTCTTGAAAAACTCATCCTTAGCATTACAGATGAAGCGGGAATAAAACCTGTTCTTCCTTCGGTAAAAGATATTGAAGTAACACAGAGAGTTTCTTCCGACGGCAAAAAATTTATCTTCATACTCAATCAGGGAACTGAGGATAAAAAAATAAACATTCCTTTTGAAGCAGAAGAACTTCTGACCTCAGCATCTGTAAAGGCAGGAAATGACCTTATGATTAAGGCAAAAGATGTCCTGATTCTCTGCAGAAACTGATAAATATTCATACAAAAAAAATCCCGAAACTGTAAAAAAACAGGCTTCGGGATTTTTTTCCTCATTGAAATAACATCAATAAGAATTAATATACGCTGAGAATCTTTGTAAGGCGTTCCTTACCGATAATGCGCATGAAGTTTGCAAGACGAGGCCCCTGGTCCTTATTTATAAGGGCATGATAAAGGGCTGTAAACAGCGCTTTTGCTTCAAGTCCAAGAGAAGTAGCAATATCGTACATTGCCTGCTGACATTCCTTATCAAGAGCATAAGTTTCAAGTTTAGAAACTACTTCATCACGTACTCTCTGTACGGCAGTAAGCATGTCTCCGCTGATATCCTCAGCTTTACTTCCGTCATCACGGATTTTAAAGCACATGTCAGCTGCACAGTCAGGAGCGCTTTCTGTAATCCAATACCAGGCACAGGCTGCACGGCGGCGCAGACATTCTTCCTGTGCAGGTTTTACATCACCAAGAGCCTTGATGACTGCATCAACATCTCCGGAATAAGTCTGAAGCAGAGTTGTAAGAAGCCTGAATGAAATCTGATATGGCATTTCTTCCGGCATTCCGTCAATCTGACTGAGTTCATAAATGCGCTTTTCACGGAGGATAATGCTTTCCTTCTTTGCAGGGTCTTTTTCTTTAGGTTCTTCTCTGCCCCATACAATGCGTTCCGTTCTGTCATAGGCTTCATAAATAGTAAGTACATCAAGATCAAAACTGATTGAGAATTCATGATCTACTTTATTGGAAGCAAAAATATAGCGGAGAACTTCAGGCTGATAAACCTCAAGAGCATCTACAAGGGAAATAACCTTTCCCTTAGAAGAAGACATTTTTCCAGGAACACCCTTAAGTTTTACAAAGTCATACTTCATGGTTACAGGAGCATCCCAGCCGAATACTTTTTTAGAAACAAGTTTTGCAGTGTCATAACTTCCGCCTGGACTGATATGATCTTTTCCACCAGGCTCAAACACTACTTTTTCTTCATTCCATCTCATAGGCCAGTCAACACGCCAGCCCAGCTTAAATTCTTTTGAAGTACGGAGGTCACCCTTTTCTTCATGACCGCAGCTTGTACATCTGTAAGTAATACCGTATTCACCGTCATAATCAAGAATCTCTGTAGTATCCTTATTACATTTGCAGCAGAAAGCAGCTACCGGCCAGTATACATCCTCCGGCTTCATTTTATGTTCATCATCACGGTATTCATTAAGGCACTGCTTGATGAGTTCACGATTCTGCATAGCCTTTTTCATGCCCTCGGTATAACGGTTTGCACGGTAACGGCTTGCCTGGTATAAAAATTCAGGATGAATGCCGACTCTCGGAAGCTGTTTTTCTATATCAACTTCATGATGGCGGGCATAGTTTTCATCACGACCGAAAGTATCAGGTACCATTGTAATAGGATATCTGAGATACTTACCAAGTTCCTCAGGCTCAGGCATATTACCAGGAACCTTGCGGAATACATCATAATCATCCCATGAATAAATAAAACGGACATTCTTGTTTCTGTCACGCAAAGCACGGACAATCAGATCAACTGTAATAATTTCGCGGAAGTTTCCGATGTGAACTGTTCCTGAAGGTGTAATTCCTGAAGCACAGGTATAGGAAGGCAGATCACCCTTTTCTTTAATAATACGGGCGGCCTGCTGGTCTGCCCAATGACATAACTCTTTTTCGTTTCTTTCTGACATAGTTCTAAGAGTATAAAGAAAAGGAACGAACTTTACAACAAGGAAGGCTTTTTACGGAAGCACGTAACTTTCATATCCGGCATCTATGAGCTTAAGTCCCATAGTACCTTCTGAATCATCATCCACAATTACAAGAAAGTATACAGTACCGGAAGAGCGTTTTTCTTCTTCCATGTACGCATTGAAACCTTTTTTCTTAAGAGAATCAATAAGATTTTCTGCATTCTGTTTTTCCCTGAAAAGACCTATCTGCCTTTTTACAGATTCAGAAGCAACAGATGCAGGCGAAGTCTGCTGCTGAACCTGATTCTCTTTTTTTTCAGGAACTGCCGGCGCCTCTGTAACCTCACTTACATTACGGACCATATAAAGCCAGAAGGGAACCGGAGAAAGAGTTACCTTTCCCTTCACTATCATTGCTTCAGGAGAAGAAGGATATTCCTTTAATAAAATATCCCCGTACATCTGTTTGCCGGTAACATACCATAACGTAAATACGACAAGATGCCTTACTTCCTTCATGGAAGACATGGAGGCATAAGCTTTAAGAAGTTCTACAGTATCAGAAGCTTCATCATAGGAAGCAGCCTTACACAGGGAAGTCCATGCAGAATAAAGATTTACATATGCGTTTACGGATTTATCTTTTGAAGAACGGACTGCACTGTTCAGATAACTTTCCGCAGTCTGAAAGTTTCCGGCACCCAGGGAAGAGCGGACTGCGCAAAGAACAATCTGTTCATTAGAAACAGCAGGCATTCCCTCTGCATTGCCGGCACTGATGCCTGCAGCTTTTGCATAGGAAGCAGCAGCCTCCTCATAACGCTGACTCTGTTCCAGAAGACAGGCGGCAAAATAAAGAACAGCCCTTCTGTCTGAAGCAGAAGCCGTAGAATCTGCATTTGCAAGAAGATATTCTATTGATGAAGCTGCATCTGTTTTCTTCAGCGCTTCATTTTTTACGGATAAAGCAGAAAGTTTTCCGGACTGAGCATGTATTCCGGCAAAAAAGAAAAGAGTAAGAATAAAACAGACAGTTCTCTTAAAACTCATTTTGAAGCATCATCCCCGTTATCTTTATCTTTGCGTGACTTTTTCTTTTTACCTGTTTCTTCATTTCCAGAAGAACTGCCGGAACTGAAAGCCTGAACGAATACAGTAACAATGACGCCGGCAATAAAAGAGGCAAGAACAGTATAAAAAACCGGCACATCGGTAAAATTATGAAAAATCCATACGTCACAGCGGTTCTCAAGATTAAAGCCCGTAAGAACTGCAGCCGTAACAGCCACAGCAAGTGCTCCTATAAGTTTTAAAAGCATATTCAAACCCCTAAAAAAAATCCTGTTTAATTTATCGGCACATTTCTTCCTGAATTAAAGGAATCTGAGCCGGACAGGCCCTATTCAACAAGAGTTCCCCGGAAGGTATTTCCGTTAAGGCTGTCTATCCTTACCGTTGCAAAATGTCCGATCAGGGAAGGTTTTGCAGTAAAAGCAACCCTCTCGTTAAGGGATGTTTTTCCAAGAAGCTCACTGCGGTTATCACGGCTGATAATGTCACAGAGAACAGTAACAGTCTTACCGATACGCCTCTGCATTACCTGGGACTGAATTTTCAGCTGAAGGTCAATAACTTTCTGAAGACGCTCTTTTTTTATTTCTAGCGGAATCTGATTATCCATCTTCGCAGCCGGAGTTCCTTCCCTCGGATTATAATAGTACATAAAGGCACTTGAATACTGTACTTCCTTCAGCAGTGAAAGCACCTGTTCAAAATCCTCTTCAGTTTCTCCGGGAAATCCCAGCATAAGGTCCGTACTCAGCGCGGCTTCAGGAACAGCCGCCTTTATTTTTGATACAAGTTCCAGGTACTGTTCCCTGGTATACTTGCGGTTCATGGCTTTAAGGACTTTTGTAGACCCGTGCTGAACGGCAACATGAATGCCTTTGCAGACATGAGGATCTTCTGCAATCACTTTAATAAGTTCATCAGAAAAATCCTTAGGATTGCTTGACTCAAAACGGATCCACCTGATACTGGACTTTATTTCATCCAGATATGAACTGATTTTTTTCAGCAGAGCCGGAAATGTAAGTCCGTCAGAATTATAGGAATTAACGTTCTGTCCCAGAAGAGTTATTTCCTTTACTCCCCTTGCAGAAAGAACTTCAATCTCGTGAAGAATTTCATTTAAAGGACGGCTCGTTTCCCTGCCCCGCACGTAAGGAACAATGCAGTATGAGCAGAAATTATTGCAGCCGTGCATGATGGGAACAAATGTTGAAAAGGCACCTTCTTCATAAGATGTTTCCGCAAAAACATAAACAGGTTCTTCTTCTATCTGAACCGGTTCCCTGCCTTCCTCAATATCCGTAATGATGTCCCCGAATTTATTCTTTGCAAAAGTTCCTACAACATAATCAATACAGGGCCAGTCTTTCTGAAGGGTTTTCAAAAGTCTTTCAGCCATGCACCCCATTACGATAAGCGTAAGGGGAACCTTTCCGTGTTCCTTAACAAAATCAACGGCGGCTTTCATTTCATCACTTTTGACTTTTGCATCCTTTTCCATTGCACGCACTTTTTTGAGCCCCGTAAAAAAACCAAGGCGTCCGAAAATGCGGGTTTCTGCCGTAGCACGAACTGAGCAGGTATTGATTATTACAAGATCTGCTACCTGGGGATTATCAGCTTTTGTCCACCTGCGGGAAGAAAGAATATTCTCCACAGAAGCGGATTCGGCGAGATTCATTTCACAGCCATAGGTTTCAATGAAATATGTCATTTATAACTCCAGGTAACAGATATTTATGTTTCTTCATCAGCAGCTTAGTCTGCAAGACAGGAATCAAGGGCGTCACTGATGGCTTTTTTATCAAGTTTCTGACCGATGATGCAGAGTTTAATCATTCTGTCACCAACTTTCTCATCCCATTCATCCTTAATCTGCGGATTTGCGGCAAGAATCTGCTTCTGTTCATTTTCAGGACATGCAGCTACCCACTGTCCTGAATATCCGGCCTGAATCTGACGTCCTGAAGTTTCAAAAACCCAGGCCATTTCCGGTTCATCAGCAAACCACATAAGACCCTTACAGCGGATAATGTTGCGAGGCCATTTATTTGCAAATTCATCAAGTTTTACGCGGTCAAAAGGCTTTCTGCGCATGTAAATGAAAGTTCCGATTCCATACTCATCTTCACTTTCACCTTCATGACGGTGTTCATGATGATGGTGATGGCAGTGCTCGTCACAGTGATGACCTTCTTCTCCATGTGCCGGATTATGCTCGTGATCATGGTCATGTTCTTCATGTTCATGTTCTTCGTGATCATGGTCATGATGATGTTCATGTTCCTCATGCTCATCTTCATCAGCCTCACCTTCCTCAAGTTTCTTGCACCATCCGGCAGATGAATAAACTGCATCAAAATCAAAGCTTCCGGTAGCAAGAATCTCTCCAACCGGAACATCTCCGTGGGAAGTCTCGATAACCTTTACTCCAGGATGAAGGGCTTCAATAACCTTGCGGACCTTTTTAAAATCATCTTCAGATACAAGATCCTTCTTATTAATAATGAGGGTTGAACAGAATTCAATCTGCTGTACGAGAAGGCTTTCGATGTCTTCTTCCTCAATATCATCTTTATGAAGAAGCTTATCGCCTCCTGCAAATTCATCTACAAGACGGGCTGCATCAACAACGCCTACAACATTGTCAAGAACACCGTTTTTTATAAGCTGAAGTTCCTGGGCAATAGGCATAGGTTCACATACACCTGACGCTTCTATCATGATATAGTCATACTTACCGCTTTTAATAATGTTTTCTATATTCTGGGCAAGCTGAGATTTAAGGGTACAGCAGATACAACCGTTTGTAAGGGGAACAATTGAACTTGTATCTGTAATTTTTGCTCCGTCTGCAATAAGTTTTGCATCAACATTTACTTCACCGATATCATTTACGATAACAGCAACTTTATATCCCTGCTGATTTGTAAGGACCTTATTCATCAAAGTTGTTTTTCCGGCGCCAAGGTAACCGCATAAAAGGGTCATAGGTGTTAATTTCTTTGCCATAAAAATGCCTCGTTATAATTCAATATGCCGACTGAAAAACGGTCAGCTTCACATACAAAATACTAAAATTTTCTAAAATTGTACACTATATGGTAAAAAACGCATGGTTATGCTAAACTCCCTTCCATGAGAGAAATCTGCTATAAATGTTTCAGACCGAAAGCCAGCTGTTACTGTAAATATACAGCCCCTGTAAACTGCAACGTCAAATTCGTATTCCTTATGCATCCGAAGGAAGCAAAACGCCAGAGAACAGGAACAGGACGACTTGCCTCCCTCTGTCTTCCGGACAGCGAAATCATAACAGGAATAGACTTTACTAAAAACGAACGGCTGTGCGCACTTCTCAAAGATCCTCAGTATTATCCGGTTTTACTTTATCCCGGTGAGGACGCCCATACAGCCTCAAGCCCGATTCTGAAACAAAATCTTTCTGACAGAAAACTTCTCGTCATTATCATTGATTCAACCTGGTTCTGCTCAAAAAAAATGCTCAGGTACAGTACCAACGTCAGCTCACTGCCAAAATTCTCTTTTTATGGAAAATACAAAAGTATTTTTACCTTCAAGCATGAACCATCGGAATACTGCATCTCTACAATAGAATCCTGCTATTACCTCATAAAAGAACTTCAGGAAAACGCCCTTGCCCCGGCAGAAGCAGATCCTGAACCCCTTTTAATCGTCTTCAAGAGAATGATTCAGTTCCAGCTTGAAAAAGAAAATGAAAGAATAGAGTCAGGACTTCCGGGAACCCATGCCTATGATATGTACTATACAAAAAAGAAGGAAATTCCGGATTTCATAAAAGAATCGTAAACTTCAGTTTTTTTCTTCCATACATTAAACAGAACACTGTATTGCACGTCACGGCTTCAATATTGAAAAATATTCACCAGTGGAGTATCATAAAATTTATAATTATTACATGAGGTAAAAGATGGAAACTCTTTCAATCGGAATCATTGGAGCAGGTGCATGGGGTACCGCATTAGGAACAGCCCTTGCTTCTGGCGGACACAGAGTACAGCTGTGGGCAATGGAAGAAGATGTAGTCGAATCAATCAACAAAGAACACGAAAATAAAAGATATCTTTCAGGTTACAGACTTAATAACAGTGTAACCTGCTGTCAGGACATAAAAAAAGTTGCAGAAGACAAGGACGTTCTTATTCTTGCAACTCCTTCACTCTACCTTGCATCTACTATCAGCCGCTTTACTGATGTAAAAAACATCCAGGACGGTTCTACAATAATTGCTTCAATAACAAAGGGTTTTGTGCCTTCTGACGACATTCCTCATTTTGTTCTTGAGACAATGGAAAACGCACTTCCTGAATGCTATAAAGACTGCACCGTATATATTGCAGGTCCGAGTCATGCAGAAGAAGTTGCCTTAGGCAAGATTACCGGTCTTATTGCAGCCAGCAATCATCACCGCAACGCAATAAAAGTCCGTGATATGCTCAGGGCTGTTAAAGGTATCATGGCCTATGCTTCATTTGACACTATCGGTGTTCAGGTATGTGCAGCAGTTAAGAACGTAATTGCCGTTGTATACGGAAGCATGGATGCCCTTGCAGAAACTTCAGATATTTTCGGAGACAACACAGAAAGCCTTCTCATGGCAGCAGGACTTAACGAAATCCAGCAGATCGGCTTTGCCATGGGTGCCACACATGCCGCAACCTTTACATCCATAAGCGGTGTGGGAGATCTTGACGTTACCTGTAAATCAAAATTCGGACGGAACAGAAAATTCGGACAGGATCTTATTAAGACTGACATGCTGAACCGTTTCTCAAACCTTGACGACCTTATTGCAAACATCAAGAAAGTCGGATATCTTCCGGAAGGTGCCATTGCCTGTAAATACGTTCATCAGATTGCAGAAAAGAAAAACCTTAAGCTTCCTATCTGCAATGCCCTTTATGAAGTACTTAACAAAGAAAAAACCCCGGAACAGTGTCTCAAGGATCTCGTAAACGGCAAAAATTACTGATAAAAGATACTGTTTCATAAGGAATACAAAATGCTCGAAAAAATCACAGGAACCTTTAGTTCTATTGTAAAAACATTAAGCGGAAACTCAAAAATTACAGAAAAAAACATTGAGGATACCGTAGAACAGATAAAGATGGCTCTTCTTGAAGCTGACGTTAACCTCAGGGTTGTACGCCGCTTTGTAAACTCAACCATAGAAGAAGCTAAAGGCGAAAAAGTCCTTAAAGCAGTAGACCCGGGACAGCAGTTTGTAAAGATAATTCATGACAAAATCGTTTCAATGCTTGGAGATAAAAAAACTGACCTTGCATTGAAAGGACCTGACACACAAAGCGTAATCCTGCTTCTTGGTCTTCAGGGTGCAGGTAAGACAACAGCAGCACATAAACTTGCCGCAAAACTTAAAAAAGACGGAAGAAAACCTCTTCTTACAGCCTGTGACCTTGTCCGCCCGGCAGCAGTTGAACAGCTTTCCGTTTTAGGACAGAAAATCGATGTTCCGGTTTACAAGGAAGAGGGAGCTAAAGACGCTGTTAAAGTTGCAAAAAATGCCATTGAATTTGCAAAAAAGAACGGAATTGATACTGTAATCATAGATACTGCAGGACGCCTTCAGATTGACGAAGCCATGATGAAGGAACTGGTTGAGCTTAAAAAGAAAACCGATCCTGTAGAAACAATTCTCGTAGCTGACTCCATGACCGGTCAGAATGCAGTTGACATTGCAAAAAGTTTCGATGAACAGCTGGGAATTACCGGTGTAATCCTTACAAAGTTTGACTCTGATGCAAGGGGCGGTGCTGCCCTTTCCCTTAAGACCATTACAGGCAAACCAATCCTTTTCATCGGTACCGGCGAAAAAACAGATGACTTTGAACAGTTCCATCCGGACCGTATTGCAGGAAGAATCCTCGGCATGGGAGACATTGTTTCTCTCGTAGAAAAAGCCCAGGAAACCGTAGATCAGGAAGCTGCCATCAAGATGCAGAAAAAGATGGCCCGCAATGAGTTTACGCTGCAGGACATGCTTGAACAGTTTGAATCCGTAGAAAAAATGGGAAGCGTTTCAAAAATCGTACAGATGCTTCCGGGAATGAGCAACTTTGATGAAAGCATGGTGGATAAAGCAGGTATTAAACATCAGAAAGCCATTATCCAGAGCATGACATATAAAGAACGCCTGAATCACCTTATCATCGGTCCTTCAAGAAGAAAGCGTATTGCAAAAGGAAGCGGCACTTCCGTACAGGAAGTAAACAAACTCATCAAGCAGTTTGAAAAGACAAAGCTTACAATGAAAAAACTTACAAGAAACCGCGGAATGCAGGCAAAAATGATGCAGCAGATGAGCGGAATGGACTTAAGCCAGCTTGGAAACATGCAGCTTCCGGGCGGATTCCATTTCTAAAACACTTTTTCTCTGTAAAACAAAAAAGGCATGTCTGAATTTTGAAGTATATCTCCAGTAACTCAGGCATGCCTTTTTTTTTATTTAACTATCAGAAGGGAAGCTTCCTTTCCCTCATCGGTATAGCACCTCTCAGGATTTGTCCTGTCCACAAAGGACTTTATTCCGGAATAATAAGCATACTGATAAGTTCCGGGTGGCAGGGTAAGATCCAGAACATAAAGTCCCGCACTGACTTCCTTCATTTCGTAAATCCAGCTGTCCCAGTTTGTAAAACTTCCCCCCAGACGGATATGCTGGCCGCTTTCTCCCCTGTAGACAAAATGAACTTTTCCCCTTCCCTTTTCCTCCGTAACGGCAGGAATATCCCTTCCGGCATCAAAGACAGAAAGCATTAAGTTTGATTTAGGATCAAATACCCTGTTGGAATTAAGGGGATCCATCGTCCACAAACCGTCAATCACAAGGCGGTATTTAAACTCCTGAACGTTTTTAGGAAGATTGAGTACATAAAAATAAAAGGAATCAACCACATTATCATCCATGTCTTTTTTTACTTTTTTAGAAAAGGAATGAATTGTGGAGAAATTCTCATAATCCAGGGCAATTCCCACATGACGGGCATTCTTATCGGCAGTAAAAATAACGCTGTTGCCCGAAAGATAAGGCGCCTGTACAGAGTCTATCTGTGAAACGAGAATCGAATAATCCCACCTGTCATCATCCGTAGAAGCATATAAAAATGTTCCGAAAGAAAAACACATAAATAAAAATGCAAGATACTTTCTCATACTTTTATTGTCGGAAACCAAACATAAGTATTTAGAAAAAAAATAGCATTCCGATAAGTAGAATAAAGGGCCCTGTTTACATTGAAAAAAAGCCCTTTTGCGGAGTATAATCATAGACAAATGCCAGGATTAAGCCAGCTTCAGAAGTTAAACTCAGACTTATTAAATCTCGGAGACGAAGTAAAGATTCGCGCTGCCCGCAGTGAAAAGGCAGTTACAGTTCCGATTCCAAGAAACATAGAAGATATAGACGACTCAGAAGATTTTAAATTCGGTCTTCCTGTCCTTTCTGAAGAAGACCAGGCTCAGGCTGACGCAGCTGCTGCTGAACTGGAACGGGAAGCCAATGACTTCTCTGACTTTCTCGGTGAAGAAAACGAAGACTCCGACACACCAAAAGAACAGAAACCTTCCGAACCTGCGGCACCGGATATGTCAGACATCATCGGTCCTGCTGCAGACATGGATATAAGCGACTTCGACTTAAGTGAATTTGAAGAACCTGAGCCGCCTAAAGAACCTGAGCCGCCAAAAGAAATACCGATTGAAGACCTTGACCTGGATGCCCTGCTGGCACCTAAAGCAAAACCGGAACCAGAGCCTGAACCGGAGCCTGTTCCAAAAGCAAAACCAGTTCAGAACACAAGAAAAACCTCCAGTCCTCAAAAAGTTCCTGACAGCGACGCAGAAACAGATGCCCTTCTTGATTCAATTCTATCTCCTCAGAAACCTTCAGCAGACCAGCAGTCAGCAGACGACCTTCTGAACGGACTTGGAGTACTTGATGAGCCGGAAGAACCGGGAACAATTGAGGAACTCCCGGAACTTGAAGATCTTGATGAACCGCTTCCAGAAGAACCGCAGAGTGAACCTGCCGCACCGGAAACTTCAGATACATTTACAGACACAGATTTTACGGACGATTTAAACACGGAACTTCCGTCCCTTGATGAATCAGCATTTCAGGAGAACCTTACAGTTCCGGAAGACATACCGGCTGACATACCGAATGACATTCCGGATTTCAATACTGATTTCACCACAGACACAGGCTCAGACTTAAATGCAGAGACTGCTGACTTCAGTGATGACTTTTCAATGCCGCAGGAACCAGAGCCGGCTCAGGATATACAGGACACTCCGGATTCCGGTATTACAGATTTTTCTCAGGACACGGAAAACAATCCTTTTGCAGAATTTGACCTTGAACAGCCTCAGGAATCTGAAAACGGCGGCATAATAAACATGAACGAAGGCCTTCCAAGCGAATATGCTGAAATGCCTGAACCGAAAACTTCAGAACCGGAACCAGAAACTGAAATAACGGCAGAAGATACAGCTGAAGTTCCAGCTTCAGAACCGGACACACCTGAAACTTTTGACTTTTCTGACAGCAGCCTGCCTGACATGAACGATCTTCCGGATATGAATGATCTTCCGGATACAAACAGCCTTCCTGACACGGGTGATACAGCAGCTGATTCTTCCCTTCCTGAGTTTGATACAACCGGTCTCGACGGCATGGATCTGGATACCGGTTCCCAGGATTTTACTCCCAACAAACTGCCTGAAGACAGTGATACTCCCCCTGACATAGGAGACATGTTCTCTTCCGGCAGCGGAGAAGACTTTACCGTTACAAACTACGAAGGCGGTTTTGACGGAAGAACAAAAGCTCCTGATGAAACAGATTCTGTTCCAGACGAAGACAATACTCCTGTAGAAACCTTTGATACGTCTGCAATGGACGGTCTGGATTTTTCAAATGAAGAAAACACAGGCATGCCGACAGACTTTGAGCTGGGCGGAATTACCTCAACGGAAAGTGATGATGACATATTCAACATTCCGGGCTTCTCTGATACCGTTACGGCGGACCTGAATAAAAAACCTAAGCAGGTTCATACTGCAGTACCGGAAGAAGACGAAAGGGGAAAGCCTAAAAACTCCTTTACAGATGCTGAATACAAGAAATTTCAGAAAAACCTCGCTTCATATCCCCTTAACGTTCGGATTGCACTGGAAGATCTCGTCGTAAAAAACGAATTCACAGACGATGCAGTATTCGAGATTCTTGAAAAAGTCCTCCGTAAAGTTCCTGCAAGAACTCTTGCCGCAGAACTTGAAAAAATGATGGACATTCATCTGGAAGTACCGAGGGATTTTGAGCACCGCAGCGCCGCCGAATATGCAGCCTACAAGCAGTCTCTTGAATACCAGCTGAAAAACAGAATCATTCCTGGAGCAATCATAAGTACTGCCGCAGCAATAATGATTTTCTGCATTTTTGTCCTTACAAATACATTCATCTATAAACCTGTAAAAGCATGGACCCTTTACAGGGAAGGTCTGGAACTTCTTAACGAAGAGCAGTATTCCCTTTCTGAAGATAAATTTAATCAGGCTCTTGTTTATGATCCGGATAAAGACTGGTTCTTTACCTATGCCCAGGCTTACCGCAAACACAAACAGTACGACAGGGCACGTATGATGTACCGTGCAATACTCCAGCGCTACGACCATGACCGCAATGCCGGTATCCAATGGGCAGAAATGGAACTTGACGACCTGTACAACTATGAAGAATCAGAACGCATTCTCAAAAAAGATGTTCTTGTCTACAACATAAATGATAAAGACGCCATCCTTCTTTTAGGTGATACATATCTTGACTGGGCAACGGAAAAAGATCCTGAACAGTACAGGCATGCGCTTGAACAGTATAACCGTTACGAACAGTTCCACGGTGCTACAGATGACTGTGAAAAACGTAAGATGCGTTACTTTATCCGCACTGATGACCTGCGGACTGTTCTTCAGTACAGGGAACACTTTACCAGTAAAGAACATGCAAAAGCTTTAGGCTCAAAAGACCTTACTGAACTCAGCGGTTACCTTCTGGACAAACGCTACGGCAAGCTTAAGCCGGCAGAAGAAAGTCTCCGCGGTTATATAGAAGATCTCCGCAAACTTCTTGAAAAAGCTGTTGATGCAGATGAAAACAATCCTGTTGCCCTTTACAATCTGGGACGCTATTTTGTTGAAACTAAAAATGAAAAGGCTGCCATCGGAATACTCACCTATGCAGAAAATGCCTTTGAAAAACAGAAAAGACGCAACAAGAGGGATACTTACAAATTCATAAACACATACCGGCTTTTAGGAGAACAGTATACCAGTCAGAGGGACTTCCAGATTGCAGAAGAAAAGTATGCAAAAGGAATCGACCTTTATGAAACAGAACACCGTTCAAGTAATTTTGAAAGCGATGAAAACACAGGCCACCTGTATGCAGATTATGCAGACCTCAACTATTTTACTGCTCAGGAATATGATACGGCTCTTACAAACTATATAAATGCCGTAGAAAATAAATATGACACTTCCGAAGTAAGATACAAGATCGGCTACATCAACTACTCAAAACAGAAATACCCGGAAGCCCTGGGTTCATTCATCAAGAGTCATGAAACCAATTCTGATGACACTCACCTGCTTCTGGCCCTTGCAAATACTCTGGCCCAGAACACGGACTATTATGTAGCAAAAGGATATTACGAGCGCCTTATTAAAATACTTAATGCCCAGCGCTCAAAATGGGGAGAACTGTTCCCGCAGACCAGGGATGACCAGAATGACATTGCCGACACTTACATGAAAGCTACAAACAACCTTGGCGTAATACTTTCCAGAACCGCAGCACAGACCGGTGATTCTGAACTTAACGGGCAGGCTATCGTAAACTTCCAGGAAAGTCTCAGGGCATGGGATTCACTTACAAGAAATCCTGATACAATGATAAGAATGGAAGGTTCAAATCTTGCAGAGCAGAACATAAAATATCTTATTAATGACTATGCAGTTTACGAACCGGAAATTTATACGGAGATTCCAAGAACCCTTACTTCGGAAAAAGAGATTAAATGACAATCAGGCGGCGCTTAAACGGAATTCTTTCACGACAGAAAATCAACACGATTACAAAGGAAGTATTCCGTAAATCAATACATCTTTGCAGTTCCTTCGTTCCATTCTTTCTCAGCCTTGCTTACAGGCCTGTCATCGTTCTACTGATACTTGCAGTAATTTTTTACTCTGTCTGTGAAATTCTCAGACTCAAAGGCTACACCATTCCCCTTATAACGGAAGTAACGACTGCAGCAGCAAGAAAACGGGATGAAAATAAATTTGTAAAAGGACCGGTTACCCTTTGTACAGGCATTATATTGACAGCCCTTCTTTTTGATTCTGTAAGTTCAACTGTGGGAATTCTGGCCCTTGCCTTCGGAGACGGACTTGCAAGTTTATGCGGAAAGCTTTTCGGAAAAGTAACGATACCCTTTACCCAGGGAAAGACAGTTGCCGGAAGTCTTGCCTGCTTTACGGCAATATTTATATCCTGTGCGGCAGTCTGTTATTACTGCGGAATTGAAGGAAGCGGAAAAGCCCTGATCATTGCCGGAACGGGAATGCTTATCGAAGTAATGCCCCTTAAAGACATGGACAACATAATAATTCCCATAACCCTGGGAGCCCTTTTCTCTTTTATCGCCTGACTGCTTTCAGTTTTTTTATCTCCACTTATAAAGATGATGAAGCCCCTTCATGTAACGGAAACTGCCAAATGCAAAAAGAGCAGTTCCTGCTATGAATATTACATAATTATCTGCTCCGCACAGAAAGAAATATCCGGAACTTAAAACAATAAGTCCCACAAGTATTCTTATATAGTCTGATGAACCTTTTACAACGGAATAATATATGAGGGAAGATACAGCTCCCAGGACAAAAACTATGCGCACTGTTGCAAGCACTGAAGGAAAACCCCAGCCAAGAGTTAATATGGAGGTTCTTATTTCCGTATTAAGAGGATAATAAACTCCCAGGGTAGCAGAAACAAGCACCATTATAAGAACATTGCGCAGAATATTCTGGCGCTGGTCCCATTCAAAAAACACCGTAGAAAAAAACAGGCTTAAAGGAGCAAGTATTCTTGAAGCAACTACAAGACGCGTAACTATTTCAAATGTAAGCCGGTTTCCCTGAACGGACGGCATTGCAGCAAGCAATATGCGGCTCTGTTCTGCAAAACAGGAACAGATAAAAACCATAAAAAATATTACCTCAAGAGCCTGAGTTTTCTCAAAAATCCTTAGGATTAAAATGCTTTCCAGAGCAGCGGCAAAAGAAAACATAAGTATTGAAAGACAGACTGCAGTTATACTCGGAGTAAAGAGTTTGTTAAGACCAAGTATATATACGTCACGGACCACTTTTGAATCCGGAAAGCGGATCAGGCCTTTTGCCGCACAGACAAAATAAAAAATGAGGTTAAGAATAAAAAAAACAATAGTGATACAGTTTATAAAAATCAGTATCCTGTTACGGGTATTAAGAGTCATATAAATAAAGATAAATCATGAAAAACATTTAGGCAACCTCTAAGAATGCAATTTACTTACGCACTTACGAAGAAAAAAACATAAAGTCATTTTTTTTAATGCCGATAATCCATAGGAGAGACCTTTTCGGGAGGCTAGGATATGAAAAGATTTTTTATGATTGCAGCAGCAGCTTTGATTTCATTATCACTTTACGCAGGAGATGCAGCTGTTTATGAAGACCTGGGATTTTCGCAAGACGGAAAAACATACCTTTTCGGACAGTACGGCAAGACTGACAAAGACTTTCAGGGATGGGCAGAAATATACACAGTTGATGTAGCAGAAAACGATTATGTAAAGAATGAAGTTTACAAAACAGACCCGAAAGAACTGGCAAAGGATGCTTCCGGAAAACAGGCTTTCAATACCCTTCTCGAGCGTACAGAATGGAAGCGTTCAAAGTATAAGGCGCATCCTTCAAAGCCGGAAGAACTTCTGTACCTGAGAGAAACTGACAGCAAGAAATCTACTGATGAAATTGTATTCAGGGACTTTGAAAGCGAAGCAGAAAGATTTTACAGAATTCAGCTGGTTCCGGAATACGAAGGTTCAGGAAAAAACGTCCGCTCTAAATATTACATCGATGTAAAACTGACGACAAAAGACGGAGGCATTCTTGACAGATGGAAGGTAGGAACTCCGGACCTCAAAAGAAAAGGAATTACTTCCTATCTCATCGACAGGATTTTTACCAGCAAAGACAAGGAAAGTCTGGTCATTGTAGTTCAGAAAACCCTGGAAGATGATAAGGGTACTTCCATCCGTTACATGGTAGAAACCCTCAGGTTTACAGGAAAGAACTGATAAATTAACAGCTTAAAAAAACATCAGGGACCGTTTCTGACGCTCCTCCTGAACCAGAACAGATAAAGTTCAGATTCAGGAACACTACAGCAGTTCAGGGCGGTCTTTTTCTTTTTAAAACTTTTTTCTCTGTTTTGTGTGGATTTTGAAAAAACGATGAAATTTATATATATGAAAGCTTTCAGACTATATTTCATCATTGGGAGTAATCATGAAAAAATTCACGCAATCAGTATTCAAAACCCTGCTGCCCTCTGCAGCCATAGTATCTTCAGTCCTTATGGTTATTACGCCTTCCGGATGTCATTCCGTAACAGAAGGACTTACTTTTCTTGAAGGAGATTTTTCTACACCGCAGATTTCTTCATTCACCCTGACAGGCACTGAATCAGCAGAAATTTCCTTCTCAAAAGAAATATCACAAATAAACGCTGACATTTTCAGAAAACACAATCCTGAAGAAAAAATATCAGCATCAGAATTTACAAAAACAGAAGGAAACTGCATCAGAATCAGATTTTCTGAAAAAACAAAAACCGGCTGCGCATACGTTATGGAAGGAAGTGCTGCCGACGGCAGCGGAAACTCCGTAACTTTCAGCATTCCGTTTACAGGCTGGAATGAAAATCCGGCAGTCCTTGTGTTAAATGAAGTACGAAATTCCTATGGCACAGTAAAAGAAAACGGCTCCAGTATTCACAAAACAGAATTTGCAGAAGTATTCGTCCTAAAAGGCGGTAACCTTAGCGGGCTTGAAATCTGCAGCCTGTGCGACGGAGAAGAAAAAAAATATGTTTTTCCACCGGTAGAAGTTTCTCAGGGGGAATACATTACAGTCCACATGAGAACTCCGGAAAATACAGCTTCCTGTCCTGACGACGGAAAAGGAACCGTTAACGAAACAGGAACAGCTCTTTCTCTTTCTACCCATATTGATTCCTGCGACAGGGCAAGAGACTTCTGGGCAGAAAATACAAAAACAGTTTTTGCAGATACTGACATTATCATGATAAGGGACGGCTCTAAAATATACGACTGCCTTTATTATGCAAAAAGTTCCTTTGAGGGCTGGAAAGAAAAGCTTGCACCTGAGGCGGAGAAAATACTCAATTGCAAACTATGGGAAGGAGAACCGGTCTGCTCCGATGCAATAACAACGGCAGCAACCGGCAGAAGTTTTTCAAGACAGAACCTTAAAGAAATAAAAAAGGCGTTTTCAGAAGAAGAAAATAAAAGTGAATTTACAATCCGTAATTCCAGAAACAGCTGGCTCATAACGGCAGACAGCGGAAGCGGTAAAAATAAAGTTACAGGAGTTACTCCCGGTTACGAAAACTCTTCCAGCGAATACCGGGCCAGGGCAAAAAACTAAATTTTCCGGACTCTTATAGACTAGAAACCTGATTTTTGGCATAATTTTTCCACTATGAGTACAAGATGTTTTACAATGTTAAAGCCTGGAATCTTAAACCGCAGGCTTGTTGGCGAAGTTATCAGTCGCCTCGAGAAAAAAGGCCTCAAACTTATAGGCCTAAAGCTGATGAACATCAGCACTGAACTTGCACAGGAACATTATGCTGAACACAAAGGCAAGCCTTTCTATGACCCGCTGGTTGACTACATTACAAGCGGACCTGTTGTTGCAATGGTATGGCAGGGCGACGACTGTGTTACTTTAGTCAGAAAACTTGCCGGTTCAACAAAACCGTCTGACGCACAGCCGGGAACAATACGCGGAGACTTCTGCGTTCATACATCAAACAATGTCATTCACGCAAGTGACAGTGATGAAAGTGCAGTACGCGAAATCAACCTTTTCTTTAAGCCGGAAGAGCTTATAGACTGGGAAGATCAGGCTGCAATCTGGTACTGACGGAATTAAATCCGTACATACAGAACAAAGGGCTGTTCAAAAACGAACGGCCCTGTTTTTTTTTATTTTGATTTTTTTGAGGAAGACTTTTTTACGGCAGGCTTTTCAGCTGAAGTTTTTCTGGAAACCGTCTTTTTAGAAGCCGGCTTTTTTGTTTCCGATTTTTTTGCCGTAGTCTTTTTAGACTCTGCTTTTTTACTTTCTGCTTTTTTAGGACTGCCTTTCTTTGCTGAAGTTTTTTCAGCTGCAGGCGGACGTCCGCCTTTTTTTCCGTTTTCTCTGGCAGCGGCAGCTTTACTGAGACTGGTTTTACTTCCTAAAATTCTTGCTCCGATTTTTCCGTCAACATCAACATTCTGAAGAAGCCACTGCTGCATTTCTTTATGGGACAGTTCATTTATGGAAGCAATTTCATTTATAAGGACTTCTGCAAACTCAAGACGGATACCCACATTCCGTTCAAGAAAAGGATTGCTTGTATCAGCTGCTGCCTTCTGTATTTTTCTTAAACCGTTTATTGCATTTCTGCAGGAAGAAGAAATCTGCTCAAGAAGATGAGTATCATCATTTTTTGTAGAAAAATTATCACGATACTCCATCAGGGCTTTCTTTATATGAGGATGCCTGTCAGTCAAATCATATTCCGTCTTATCCTCAATTGTAGATAAAAGTAAAGTAAGATTAGAATCTACAATATTCAAATCAAAAAGTTCCGCAGAAGATGCACTGCCGGAAGTTTCAAGCCTTGCGATTTTGTTTTCTACATAATCCAATAAAACCTTAAGTTCTTTTACTTCAACTTTCATACCTTTAAATATAACCAAAGATTTGACATTGTAAACCCAAAAGTCAGTTTTTTTACAAAATACGTCAAGTTAAGGCAAGTTCACGCAAGTTTACTCTTAAACAAATTAGCTTTAGCTAACCTTAAATAAAGCAAGGTTTATAATGAAAAAAAATTTATAAGGATGTATAATAGAAAAGTTATGAAAATGCACACATTTAAAGGCGGAATACATCCGCAGGAAATGAAGGAACTTTCAAACAGATGTGCAATCACACCGTTTTTTCCTTCCAGCAAAACAGTCACAATACCGGTAACAATGGGAGGAGCTCCAAATACCCCTCTTGTAAAACCGGGAGATTCAGTAAGCAGGGGACAGATTATTGCAGACGGCGACAGGCCTATGAACTGTCCGGTTCATTCCTCTGTATCGGGAAAAGTCAAGAAAATCCAGAACTGTCTTGTAACAGGCAACATGCAGGTTCCATGCATCATCATTGAAGCAGATGAAGAAAACAGAACCAGCTTCATGGAACCCCTTGATCCTTTTACCTGCGAACCGGAAAAGGCACTTGAACGCATCAGAAACGCAGGAATAGTCGGAATGGGAGGTGCAAGTTTTCCTGCACATATAAAACTCAATCCTCCTGCTGACAAGGAAATTCTTTATGTTCTTGTAAATGCAGCTGAATGCGAACCATACCTTACCTGCGATGAACGCACTCTTCAGGAAACTCCGGAAAAAGTAATAGACGGACTTGCAATAATACTTCGTCTTACGGGAGCAGCAGGAATCATTGCCCTTGAAGACAACAAAGCCTACATAAAGCCCCTTCTTGAAAAAGAAATAGAAGCAAAAGGATACGGAGATGATATAAACATCTGCATCGTAAAAACAAAGTATCCCCAGGGGTCTGAAAAATTTATCGTAGAATCCTGTCTCGGAGTTGAAATTCCAAGCGGAAAGCTTCCTGCAGATGCGGGCTGCATAATTTCAAACGTAGGAACCGTATGTGCCATCAGCGATGCCTTCAGACTGGGCATGCCGCTTATAGAAAGAGCCCTTACGATTTCAGGAGGAGCAGTAAAAACTCCGTGCAATGTACGGGTACCAATTGGAACGCTTGTAAGCGAGATTGCTGCTGACAATGTAAGCGAAGACTGCGTAAAAATAATTTCCGGCGGACCGATGATGGGCTTTGCCATGAGCAGTATGGATTTTCCTGTAGCAAAAGGAACCAGCGGCGTTACTTTCCTTACGGAAAAAGAAACATTCCTTACAAACGAAAACCAGTGCATAAGCTGCGGAAGATGTGTCTCAACATGTGCAATGCACTTAAGTCCGGTTCTTATTGTCCGGGAACTTGATGCCGGCAACATAGACAAAGCAAAACGATTCGGCCTCATGGACTGTATTGAATGCGGCTGCTGTGCATTTGTATGTCCTGCAAACATTCGTCTTGTCCAGAGATTCAGACTCGGAAAAGCAATCGTTCGTTCACAAATGGTAAAAAAATAATCCGGAGAAAATAATGAGTCAGATTCATATTTCATCCAGCCCTCATTTTACGCTGGGCTCTTCAACACAGAAAATAATGCTTTGTGTTCTTATAGCAATGCTCCCGGAGGTTGCATACGGAACATATCTGTTCGGACTTCACGCCCTTGCCGTAGTTCTTGTATCTGCAGCAGGCTGTATTGTTTTTGAAGCCCTGTTCCAGATTCTTACAAAACAGAAGGTTGTTGTTTCAAACCTTTCTGCTGCGGTATCAGGAGTACTTCTTGCCCTTGTCCTTCCTCCTTCCACCCCTTTATGGATGGTTTTATGCGGAGACCTGGTTGCAGTCGTAATAGCAAAAGGTCTGTTCGGCGGAATCGGAAGCAACGTATTTAACCCTGCTCTTACAGGAAGGGCGTTTTTATTTATAAGCTTTCCTGCTGCAATCGGCTCTTCATGGACTCTGCCAAAGGGAGTTGATGCCGTAACTTCTGCAACAAATGCAGATGCAGTATCTTCCGCAACAGTTCTTTCACAGATAAAGTCAGGAGCCCTTGTTCCTTCAAAAAGCGACTGGCTTGATTTCTTTATCGGAACAAAAGCCGGCTGTATCGGAGAAACCTCTGTAATGCTTTTACTTGCATCCTTCCTCTTTCTTCTGATTACACGAATAATCGACTGGAGGGCTCCTCTTGCAATGATTGCTACTGCAGCCCTTTCAACCTTCATTTATTCTTCAGCCTCAGCCGCAAGTTTCATGGCAGGAGCAAAAGATACCCTCACTGCCCTTCTTACCGGAGGTCTTGTTTTCGGTGCAGTCTTCATGGTAACAGACTATGCAACGACACCAGTTACAAAACCGGGACGTCTCGTATTCGGTTTCGGATGCGGACTAATAACCTTCCTCATAAGAAACTTCGGAGGATATCCGGAAGGAGTAATGTTCAGCATACTCATCATGAATGCAGTAGCACCGTTCCTCAATAACCTGACACAAAGAATGTACGGCTACGGAAAAAAAGGCCACAGGCTTCCTGAACCAAAAAAAATCGTACAGACTTTTGATCTTACAAGTGCAAGGGAGGAAGAAGTAAAATGAAAGAAAAAAACGGTATTTTTTCTATGGTAAAGCTCGGACTCATTCTTGCTGTATACGCATCAGTTTCCTGCTTTGTTCTTGCACTGGTCAATAATTTTACCGCACCAAAAATCAAGCAGAATCAGATTGAAAAAATTAATTCGGCAATGAAGGAATTCTTTCCTGATGACGGATATGTCTTTGAGGAAGTAAAGGATTTCGAGCAGTCTGCCCGGGGAACTATTAAAATCGAAAGCGTTTACCTGGCAAAAAAAGACGGAGTAATCGAGGGCGGTGCAGTTCAGGTTTCAGGACCAACCTATGACACTGCAACAATTTTTGCAGGAATAAGAAAAGACGGAACGATACAGGGAATTAAATTCCTGAAGCTTACGGATTCTCCGGGATTCGGTCTTAAAGCAAATGATCCGACTTATACACTGAGTAAAAGCGGTCTCACTTTTTACGGACAGTTTGAAGGCATGAATGTAAATGACGGCTTTACCGTCAACGAAACTTTTGAAGCTATAAGCGGTGCAACAATTACAAGTGCCGGAATCGGTACACTTCTGTCAGAAGGAAGTGCATGTCTTCTCAAGGAGTTTGCAAAATGAACAGAAAAATACAGATACTTACCAACGGATTTGTAAAAGAAAATCCGCTTCTCGTCCTTAACATAGGACTTTGCTCTTCTCTTGGCGTAACCACAAGTATTTTCAACGGACTTGGAATGGGAATGGGAATGCTGTTCGTACTCCTTATGAGTGAAATCGTAATAAGCATTCTGAGAAAAAACATTCCGTCTTCAATAAGACTTCCTGTTTTCATCATCATCATTGCAGCCTTTACTACAATAGTTCAGCTCGTGCTTAATGCATATATGGAAAGTCTCTATGACGCACTGGGAGTTTTCCTTCCGCTCATAGTCGTAAACTGCATCATTATGGGACGTGTTGAATCTTTTGCTTCAAAAAATTCAACAGGTGATTCTATTCTTGATGCCCTTGGAATGGGTCTGGGTTACACCTTCGTTCTTCTCATCATCTCTTTCCTCAGGGAACTTCTGGGCGGAGGAACGCTTCTTTCCGGAACACCGTACATGGTTACCCTCATACCGGAAAATTTCCGCTTTGGAATTTTCAACAGTGCACCGGGCGGCTTTCTTGCCTTCGGATTTTTAGGAGCACTTGTTCAGGGATTAAAAAACCACAGGGCTGCAAAGGGGGCTTCTAAATGAGCGATATGATTCAGCTTTTTATAAAATCAGCAATTGTAGATAATGTTGTTTTCATTCAGTATCTTGCAATCTGTCCTTTTATCGGAATGACTTCTGAAACTGGAAAAGCAACAGGCATGGGTCTTGCAACGACTTTCGTAATCATTCTTGCAACGGCAGTTACGTGGCCTCTGTATAAATTCGTAATGATTCCCCTGGGGCTGGAATTTCTTCAGACACTGTTTTTCATTCTTGTAATTGCCTCCCTTGTTCAGCTTGTAGAATTCTATCTTAAGAAGTCAGCACCTGGACTTTACAGTTCCATGGGAGTTTATCTTGCCCTCATTACAACCAACTGTGCCGTACTTGGAGTTACAATCAACTGCATCGGAAAAAACTACAATTACGGACAGAGCATCATTTATGCTTTGGGTGCTGCAGCAGGATTCCTTCTGAGTATGGTAATCATGAGCGGAGTAAGAAGCCGTATTAAAACTGCAAGAATTCCTGCAAGCTTTAAGGGAACTCCAATCCTTTACATTGCAGCCGGTCTTCTTTCTCTGGCATTCCTTGGATTCAAGGGATTGATAAAATAGTCAGGAGTTTCGAGGTTAAAATGAATACAATCATCTATACAATTTTAGTTGCATTATTCATTGGGTTTATCTTAGGCATGCTGCTTGGACTTTTCAAAAAAATCTTCGCAGTTAAAGTAGATCCTAAAATTGAAGAAATACGTGCTCAGCTTTCCGGAGGAAACTGCGGAGGCTGCGGATATGCCGGATGTGATGCATTTGCTGCTGCAGTTGCAAAAGGAGAAGCACCGGTTACAGGCTGTGTAGCCGGTGGAGCTGCCTGTGCTGCAGCGCTTTCAAAAATCATGGGAGTTGAAGGCGGTTCTCTTAATCCTAAGGTTGCTTTCCTTGCCTGTCACGGAACAAAGGAATGTGCCCTGGACAAATGCATTTATGAAGGAGTCCAGACCTGTAAGGCCGCAGAACTTTCTGCTCACGGAACAAAAAAATGTGCTTTCGGCTGCATCGGTCTTGGAGACTGTGTGGAAGCCTGCCAGTTTGGTGCTCTTTCCATGGGTCCTGAAGGACTTCCTGTTGTTGACAGAAGTAAATGTACAGGCTGCGGTAAATGTGTTAAAACCTGCCCTAAGCATCTGTTCATTCTTATGAATGCAGATACAAAAGGAAGCATTGCCATGTGTTCCTGCAAGTCTGACAACAAACCTCAGATCAGAAAAGACTGTACCAGCGGATGTTTCAAATGCGGAATGTGTGCAAGAAAATGTCCGGAACAGTGCATTGATCTTTCTTCAGGAATACCGGCAGTTGATTATGCAAAATGTACCAGCTGCGGAGAATGTATAAAAGCATGTCCTGACAAAGTGCTTCATCTTTTCCAGGAATTATAAGATAAAAGGGGATGTCCAAAAAGTATGAGTCATTGTCGTGCTCGCCACCCTGTCATTGCCGTGCTCGACACCCTGTCATTGCCGCACTCGACACCCTGTCATTGCCGCACTTGATGCGGCAATCTCATGCAGGGTGATTTTCGGGTCGCGCCCGAAAATGACACTTATAAAAAGTTGTTGACAGCCCGAAAATGACACTTTTTAAACTTATTGGTCATCCCCTTATTATTTAATAAAACTATCATTGAAAAACATCAATTTTTAATTGTAAAATATTACTTAATCATGAAACGTATTCCTAAAAAAATCATCATTATTTTCATCACTGCAGCAGTTCTTCTGGCAGCTTCAAGACTTTTCTTCCTTAAGAAAACCTTTTCATTAAAATCAAAAGAAAGCTCAAAAAATGAAAAACTCATTCTTGGATTTTCACAGATAGGTTCAGAAAGTGCCTGGAGAAGCAGAAATACAGAATCAATTTTTGAAGCAGCAGAAAAAAACGGAATACAGATTATCTTTAAAGATGCTCAGCAGAAACAGGAAAATCAGTTAAAAGCCATACGCTCCTTTATCGTATGTCAGGTAGACGTTATTGCTTTTGTTCCAATAATAGAAGACGGATGGGACAATGTCCTGCAGGAAGCAAAAGATGCAGGCATTCCCGTAATACTTGTAGACCGGCAGATAAAATCAGATCCTTCACTCTACGCAGGTTTTATCGGAGAAAATGGAATCGAGGAAGGAAAAAAAGCCGCAGAATTTCTATGCAGAAAATTCTCAAAACCTCATTATGACAATTCAGGACGGACAGGTTCAAAAATAACTCCTAAAAAAGAAATCAACATTCTGGAACTTTCAGGAACCCATCACTCTTCAGTAGTAATAGAAAGAGCTGAAGGTTTCCGCAATGTAATGAAAAACAATCCGGAATTTAAAATAACTGCAACAATTGACGGAGATTTTTTACGTTCCAGGGGAGCAGAGATTACAGAAAACCTCATCAGAACTTCAGTTCTTAACGGACAGTTCCGCACTGACGGACTGTATTACAACAATAAAAAAATTGATGCAATTTATTCCCATAACGATTCAATGACGCTGGGGCTTTTAGAAACCATAGGTGCTTACGGAATAAATACAGAAAGTACCGTCATCATTTCTGTCGATGCAGAACAGAAAAGCATAGACGCACTTAAAGAAGGCCGGCTGAACTGTGTAGTGGAATGCAATCCAAATCTTGGACCGATTCTCATGGAACTTGTAAAGCAGATTGCAGAACAGAAAAAAATTCCCCGGACAACATATATTGAAGAAACCGTCTTTACTGAAGATGATGATTTTTCAAAGTATACACCGAGAGGCTACTAATTGAAAAAACGGATTTTAAAACGCACGCTCCAGCTCTCTTATCTGGTACTTGTCTTTATCATGGCAATACCGTCTGTATATTCCATAATTGTTTCACAGATTCACACCCACCGTTACAGCAGAATCATTTCAAATGTAAGTCTGGCAAACAGAATAATCAATACTGCAAAAATTGAAATACCAAATGAACTATGGGAAATAATCTGCGGCAAGAAAAAGTTTGACTACGGAATGCAGTACATCATGATGAATGAAATTGCAGAGGGAATAAATCAGATGCTTCCGGAATGTCAGTGCAGCGAAAGTGAAGAAAAACTTTTAATTGCCCAGAGAGCTCAGGCTACCCTTCTAAGAAACATAAACAATCTGAGCAGTAAAATGAAAGCAGGAAGCACTGTTCAGGAAAACGAACATGCACTGGATGATATCAGAACAATTACAGCACTTTTCTCTGACATCATGCAGGAATTCATCGTTACGGAAATAGAATCCGGAAACAAGACAAACATCTCTTTCAGAAACTCTTCCGTAATACTTTCAATCATCCAGATCCTCATAACAATATCAGCAATCTGCATATCAATCAAAAGCTACTTTACAGTATCAGGTGCAATTCAAAAACCAATCGCCGACATGGAAAGACTTTCTACTAAAGTTGCCGGCGGAGAACTGACTGCAAAAGTTGAAATTCCCAATGTTGAAGAACTGGATAAACTGGCAGTAAACCTGAACACAATGACAGAACAGATAGACCTGCTCATGAAGAAAAATGTTGAAGAGCAGAAAAATTTTCAGAAAGCAGAAATGAAAGCTCTGCAGGCTCAGATAACTCCTCACTTTCTATACAACACTTTCGATACAATCGTATGGCTTGCAGAAGAAGAAAAGACTGATAAAGTTGTAAAGATAACAAAGGCTTTTTCAGACTTCCTGAGAATTTCTTTAAGCCGCGGTCACGAATGGATTACAGTCCAGCAGGAACTGGATCACATAAAAAATTATCTGACGATTCAGAAAATACGTTATGCCGACATTTTAAATTACGAAATCAAATCTGATCCCGACCTCATGAATTTTAAAATGGTAAAACTCATTCTTCAGCCTCTCGTAGAAAATGCAATTTATCACGGAATAAAAAACAAGAGGGGCCGGGGTGAACTTTCTGTTACCGTAAAGTTTTACGATGAGGAAAAAACATCCATATTTTTTGAAGTAGCAGATAACGGTGCAGGATTTTCAGAAGAACGACTTGCAGAAGTACGTCATGAACTTAACGCCGCAGATTCAGACACAGAAAAACTTTCCTCGGTTTACGGAATGTACAACGTAAACAAAAAACTCAAACTTTATTACGGAAATAAAACTCAGGGACTTATGATACAATCAGAAAGAAACAAAGGCTCAAAAATTTCCTTTATAATTCCATGTCAAACCGGAGAAGAAAATGTATAGCGTATTCATAGTTGATGATGAACCAATTGTACTTGACGGAATAAGATCCAGAATTGACTGGGAAGCAAACGGTTTTACTTTTGCAGGAGAAGCAGGAGACGGAGAAATCGCACTTTCCATGATTCATGAAATAAAACCTGACATCCTTATAACGGACATAAAAATGCCTTTCATGGACGGTCTGCAGCTGGCACAGGAAGTAAAACGGACCCAGCCATGGATTAAAATAATAATTCTTTCCGGCCATGATGAATTTGACTATGCAAAGAAAGCCATTTCAATCGGAATACAGGATTACATTCTTAAGCCTTTTACGCCGGAAGAAATTACTGCAGGACTGAAAAAAGCAGCCGGTGAAATTGACAGGGAACGCAGGCAGTTTTCTGACATAACAAAAATGAAGGAAGAATTAAAATCCAAAGAAGCGCTTATAAAAAAAGAATTTCTGAATAATCTCCTTCACGGTTCCGCAGACATGAATACAGTTATGGAAAAATGCCAGGAACTGGGAATAAACCTTCTTTCAAGATGGTACAAGGTCATCATCAGCCGTATAGACAGCAAAAGCGGCAGCCAGCAGAATCAGCAGCAGACCTGTTCACTTCTTAATTCCTACTCTGCAAGCTGGGAACAGGCCGTATCGTTTTTCCATCATTCAAATCTTCTGGTCTGTATTTTTAAAGGAAGCACACAGGAGGAACTGGACGAAAACGTCTATAGAACCGCTGAAACAATTTCTCATATTACGAGTAAGAACGAAGACTGTATGTGTGTCACGGCAATAGGAATCACTGTCGAACATCTTTTTGAACTGAAAGATTCCTATGAAGACGCAAAGAAAATTCTCGCAGCACAGCCCCATGAAAAGGAAAACAGGATAATAAGTTCCGAAGACCTTAAGTCCGAAAACAGTCAGATACTTGAGCTTAAAGAAACGGATCCTTTTATAGACAGGCTGAAGTATGCAGGCAAGAACGACATAAACGCAATCATAGAAGAATCCATGACCCTTGTAAGAAAAAATCCCGGCCAGTTCAAAGTGTTTGCCTCCTATCTTCTTGTAGACCTTATATTTGAAGTTTCAAAGCTTATAGAAAACTTAGGGGGAGATATAAAACAGCTGAAACCGGAACTCCTTCAGAGAAGTTTTATAGACGAGGCAGTTCTTAACGAAAAGAACCTGACGGATCATATCGAGACCCTGCTTAATTTTGCCCTTGAATACAGAAACTCCAGAATAACCGGAAAATATGCAGACGTTATTTTCAAGGCAAAAAAATATATCGAAGAAAATTATGCCGATCAGAACACAACGCTTACCACGGTTGCACAGGCAGTGGCAATGAGTCCGAATCACTTCAGCACGATATTTTCACAGGAATGCAAATCTACTTTTATTGAATACCTTACAAACGTTCGCATAGAAAATGCAAAAAAACTTATGCGGGAAACAGACATGAAAGGCTATGACATCGCATATGAATGCGGATTCAGTGACCCGCACTACTTCAGTTACATATTCAAAAAAAACACGGGGCTTACACCCCGTGAATATAAAGCTACACTAAGCTGAATATTTTTTATGCTGCGGACCCCAGCTTCTTTTTTCTGTAAGAAAGTATGACACTTTGAAGGAGAATAAAGAAGCACAGCATAAGACCTGTTGTAATACTCTGCCAGTATGGTTCCCTGAGGCCTGATGCAACTACAATGTTGCTGATAGTCTTAAGGGACATTACACCAAACAAAGTTCCGATAATACTGCCCACACCTCCGGACAGTAAGGTTCCTCCGATAATCGAAGAAGCTATAGCCTGAATTTCTGCCTGCGTTGCATTTGAAGCATTTCCTGCACCTGTATGAAGAAGATATACAAAACCTGCAATTCCTGCTAAAAGACCGCAGATAAGATATGCAAAAAACTGAGTGCGTTTTACGTTAATACCCAGCATGAGGGCACTTTCACTGTTACCGCCCACAGCATAAAGATTACGTCCGAACCGTGTCCACTTAAGTACGAACCAGCATACAAGAACAACGGCAATCATTATAAGAACTCCCAGCTCAACATATGCCGGAATAAAATTACCGTTCTTTGCATATGAACCGAGGAAAGGAATATCAAGATAGAAATCCTTGAGCTTTACAAACAACTCATTCGTAGCAGTTCGGGGAACTTTACTTACAATAGTCGTCATTCCACGTGTAAAAAACATTCCTGCAAGAGTAACGATAAAAGGCTGAATCTTAAGGTATGCAACAAGGAATCCCTGTACGGCTCCTATGGCAAGACCGATTCCAAGAGCAATAAGAAGAGAAGAAAATACACCGCCTCCATGATCTTCCATAAAGACAACAGAAGCCATGGTAATCAGGGCAATGCTTCCGCCTACAGAAATATCTATTCCTCCTGTAATCATTACAATTGTAAGTCCGCATGAAATGATTATAAGGTAAGCATTATTATTGAACAGGTTAAAAAACTGCTGAGGATTAAGAAAACCTCCGCCCCATACAGCCATGGCAAAAACATACATGACTACAAAAGTACATATGGTAATCGTCAGAAGCAGCGCCGTATTTGACAGCGGATGACGTTCTCCTTTTTTAGAAAACAGATTCTTTATATTTGAAGTAAACGACATGACTACTTAACCTCCTTTACTGCTTTTGAAGCCATTGCAGCCGAACAGCGTGCACGAAGTTTCTTAAAAAGTTCCTTGACAACAGGAGAACCTATAACAACAATTGCAACTATTACTGCAGCCTTGTAAGCCTTTACGGCAGTAGAAGAAACTTTCATTGCATAAAGAGTAATAGTAAGGGACTGAATTATATAGGCACCTATTATCGATCCTGCCAGTCTGAATTTTCCGCCGCCCAGAGAGTTTCCGCCTATTGCAACGGCAAGAATGGCATCCATTTCAATATCAATGAGAATCGTTTCGTGATTGATAAGACCTATACGGCAGACATTCATCGAGCCTGCAATTGCAACACAGATTCCAAGAACAACAAAGACAATAAGCTTCATGAATACCGGACTGATACCGTTTAATTTTGCAGCCTTTTCATTAATACCTACTGCCTGAAGATACAGACGTAACGTAGTAAACTTAAGCAGAAGCATCATAATGACAATGAAACAGATTACAATAAGTATAGGACTAGGAACTGCAATACCCGGTATAAAACTGCCAAGATAATTCAACAGGGGGCTTTCTACGTTAGGGGTTGCTCCTCCATTAATCCAGTAAGCAATCGGTCGTCCTGCAGTATACAGAATGAGGGAAGCAATCATAGGCTGAATGCCGAACTTTGCAATGAGTATACCGTTGAACATGCAGAACAGAATTGCAACAATACATGCAAGCAGAAGACCGCCGATAATTATTCCCGGAGTAATCGTTCCTGAACGGAGTATTTTTACAAAAACACTTCCTGCAATTGCCGCAACGGCACCGATAGAAATATCCTGTCCTTTCGTTGCTGCCGTTACGAGTGTCATTCCTATAGAAAGAATTACAAGCTCAGAAGCACCGTTTAAAATACTTACAAGGTTTCCGGAAAGAACGGAGTTTCCCATATTATTCTGCTTTATTGTAATCGCAAAAAATGAAGGATCCCTTATAAGATTAAATATTACCAGAAGAAGCAGTGCAAAAAGCGGAATTGCAAGCTGAGACTGGGTAACCTTTTTTAATATATCCGAAGTTTTTGTTTTTAAAGTCATTTTTTTACACTTCCTCCTGCAATCGTACGCATGATTGTATCCTGGGTAAGTTCATCTCCCGTTAATTCACCTACAATGTTTCTGTCCTTCATTACTATAAGACGGGAACATACTGTAAGCATTTCCTGAATTTCAGAAGAAATAAACGTTACGCTTACACCTTTTTCTGCCAGCTTAAGAACCTGTTTCTGAATTTCAATTTTTGTACCGACGTCAATACCGCGTGTCGGTTCATCAAGAATAAGATACTTAGGATTAGTCAGAAGCCATCTTGCAAGAATTGCCTTCTGCTGGTTTCCGCCGGAGAGGGACTTGATAGGTGTTTCCTGAGATGCAGTTTTTATTTCAAGAAGCTTAATATATTCATCAGCAATACGCTCTGATTCTGCTTTCGATATCGGCTTAAAGAATCCGCGCAATACCTGAAGTGCCAGAATAATATTTTCCCTGACAGAAAGATCCTGAATGATTCCGTCTCCTTTTCTGTCTTCCGGAAGATAACCGATTCCGTTTTTCATTGCATCCTTAGGCTTTAAGATCTTTACATTTTTTCCTTCGATTTTTACCCGTCCGCCGGTAACTCTGTCAGCTGCAAAAACAGCACGTACGCTTTCACTTCTTCCGGAACCGAGGAGACCTGTAAAGCCGTTTACTTCACCCCGTGCAATCTTAAAGTCAAAAGGCTTTACTCCTTCTGCACTGGAAAGCCCTTCAGCCTCATAAACGTAATCGTCCTTTGCACTTGTGTTTTTCTTTTCGTTTTTCAGCTGGGAAATATCATCAAGACTCTTACCGAGCATTGCAGAAATAAGTTCTACCCTCGGCATGTCTTTAATAGCATATTCCCCAACAAGTTCACCGTTTCTTAAAACAGTAATTCTGTCACAGACTTCATATACCTGTTCAAGAAAATGAGTGATAAATATAATTCCTACTCCGCGGGACTTTAAATCACGCATCAGAGTAAATAAAAGTTCAACTTCACGTTCATCAAGGGATGATGTAGGTTCATCAAGAATAAGAACCTTACAGTCCATGTCTACAGCTCTTGCAATTGCTACCATCTGCTGAACGGCAATGGAACAGGTACCGAGCTGCTGTGCCGCACGTGCAGGAATGTTAAGGCGCCTGAGAATTTCATCTGCCTTTTTTTCCTGTGCATGCCAGTTAATAAAATGATATCTGCCGCGTCCTATAAACATATTTTCTGCTACAGTTAAATTAGGACATAAAGTAATTTCCTGATACACAGTACTGATACCTGCATTCTGTGCATCCTGAGGAGAACGGATCTGAGCTTCACCCTCACATCCGTCTATTTTAATCTGACCTGAGTCTTTTATATGAACACCGGTAAGAACTTTTACCAGCGTAGATTTTCCTGCTCCGTTTTCCCCCATAAGAGCGTGAATTTCACCTCTGCGCAGAGTAAAATCCACGTTATGCAGCGCACGCACACCAGGAAACTCCTTGCAGATTCCACGCATTGTCAGAATAACATTATCTTCCATAACTCTCATTTCCACCTTTTTTAGCTGGTTCAAAAAAAAAGCGGCGTAAAATATGCAGAAAAAACGCACACCTTACGCCGCAAACCTTCACGTCAGGTTTGCATACAGAACCGGATTAATCTCCAAGTCCGTATGTATCAATATCAGCCTGAGTGATTGTCTTTGCATCAAATCCTTTTTCAGGATTGATAACTTTCTTTGCAGCAACATTGCCGCTCTTAATCATTTCGTCAATCTTTGCAGCCTGGAATGGTGAGCACTGACCGTCATAGTTCCAGTTGCCTTTAAGAAGTTCGCGGAGAGCCCACTTGTTGCAGTCAAATCCCATTACGATTACATCACCGTTTACACCGTGAGTGATTCCTGCTTCGTCAAGAGCTGCAACGGCACCTTTTGCCATACCGTCATTCTCTGCATAAATTACATTGAATTTGTCACCTGAGTTAATTACAGATTCAACGATTTTCTTTGCTTCTGCTTCATCCCATGTAGCTGTCTGCTGAACAACTTTTTTCATTGTTCCTTTAGTAAATTCAGCTTCAAGGGCACCTGTACGTCCAATCTGTGCATCAGATCCCATTGCACCCTGGATATGGATTACACGATATTCAGGAAGTTTCTGAGCCTTAAGCCATGCAACAGCAGTTTCACCTTCATTTGCCATGTCAGAAACAACTGCAGCTTCATACAGTTTTGCATTTACATTAAGCATGCGGTCAAAAAGGAATACTTTGATTCCTGCACGTTCAGCCTGTTTGAGAACTGATTCCCAACCGTCAGTAGCAGCAGCAGAAATAAGAAGATAGTCAACCCCGTCAGTAATGAACTGAGAAGCAGCTGTAAGCTGTTCATCATTCTTTATACTGTAATAGGTTTTTGTTTCATAACCATTTTCTTTTGTAAATACATTGGCAAAATCTGCAACGTTAGCTGCACGATATCCTGATTCAGACGGAGGGTTATTAATGATACCAACTTTAATAAGTCCGCCGCTTTTCTTGTTCTTGTTACATCCCATAAAACTTACGGCACACAGAAGTGCCATAGCCAGAGCCATCAATTTTTTCATCGAAAATTCCTCCTTTTTCGACATTTTTATTTATGGCTTTATAGTAAGCCCGGCAACCGTGATTTTGAATGCAATTTCTTAAGTTTTTGAGTTGATTTTTTTTATAGAAATACTTTTTATTCCTCCTTTCCTGATAAAAAAGTTAACTTTCTTACTGTAAAAGTTTAATTTTTTACGCCGGTTTTTCACAAAAAAACACAGGATACATTCTAATTGCACAGAGACAGAAATAGGGGTAAAATATAAGGAATAACCGCTTGATGCGGAGTATTTTTATAGGAGATTTAATAAAAAATGAACTTTATCTTTTTAGGTCCACCGGGTGCCGGAAAAGGAACCCTTGCATCTCAGGTTGCAGAAGAATATGGAATTCCACAGATTTCAACAGGAGACATCTTCCGCGAAAACATTAAAAACCAGACTGAACTTGGAAAAAAAGTAAAGGCAATCATGGATGCCGGAGGACTGGTCAGCGACGACGTTGTTCTTGAAATCGTAGAAGACCGCCTTAAGAAAGATGACTGCAAGAAAGGATTCATTCTTGACGGATTCCCGCGCACGATTCCACAGGCAGAAGCTTTTGAAAAACTCGGCATTGATGTAAAAGTTGTAAATTTTGAAGTAAACAATGACCTTATCATAGCACGCCTCTCAAACCGCCGCGTATGCAAAAACTGCAAGGCAAACTACAACGTAAAATTCATGCCTCCGAAGGTTGAAGGCAAATGCGACAAATGTGGCGGAGAACTCTTTACCCGTGAAGATGACAAACTTGAGTCAATCACTAACCGTCTTGAAGTATACCGCAAGGAAACAGAACCGCTGATCGACTTTTACCGCAAACTGAATAAGATGACAGACATCGACAGTGCCCGCGATTCGGCAGAAGTTCTTGTTGACTTCAAAAAACTTTTCCCTGCAAAATAAAAAACTGTTCACAGGGCAGTAAAATCCACGCTTTATTTTCATAAAGCGTGGATTTTTTTTATTAAAAGTGATATATTATTCCTTATGGCTAAACCGAAGACAGAGTTCGCATTAAATCAAAAAGTCGTTTACCCGAGTCAGGGTGTAGGAAAAATCACCGAAATTTTTAAGCGTGACTTCAAAGGTGAACAGGTATATTTTTACAAGATTTATCTTGAAGTTTCAGACATGATCGTTATGGTTCCGGCAGAAAAAGCTACGGCATTGGGTATCCGTGCCATCGTATCTGCCGAAGAAGCACAGGAAGCACTGGATCTTATCAGCGAAGACTTCGAAACCCCGACGTCTGACTGGAAACTCCGCTACCAGATGAATCTTGACCTCCTTAAAAAAGGTACAGTAAAAGATATTGCGTCAATCGTACGCTGTCTTTATCACCGTTCAAAGGTAAAGGAACTTCCTATTCTTGAACGTAAATTATATGACAATGCAAAAAAACTTCTTGAAGACGAAATTGCAGATGCAATGAAGATTTCTGTAAAAGAAGTAGAAGATATGCTTCATGCAAGACTTGAACCTCTTGGTGCAAAAATCGAGAAAAAACCTGTCTATTCTGATGAAGACGAAGATGACGAGGATGAATTTGCAGATGAACGCGACAGTTCAAGAGATTCAGATGACGATGATGAAGACGAGGATGATTGATTGTCCTCTCCCCTTGTTCTTGTCGTAACGGCAGCCGGTTCTTCCACAAGAATGGGAACCGGTATAAAAAAAGAATATATGCCGGCAGGTAATTCTACTGTGCTGGCAAAAGCCCTCAATGCATTTCTTAAATCCGCAGCTTTTGATATTGCAGTAATTACAGTTCCGAAAGGGAAAGAAAAACAGGCTGAAGAAGCCGTGTTTACTGATTGCGAAACGGAAATCCTGTTAAACAGACATTCAACAAAACTTATTTTTACGGAAGGCGGTTCCACAAGACAGCAGTCCGTTTACAAAGCCCTGCTTTCTGCAAAAGAAAATCTTTCAGAAAAACAGCTTTCACAGTCCCCGATTGTACTCATCCATGACGGAGCCCGTCCTTTTGTTACGGAGCAGATTATCCTTGATACAATACAGGGCGTTGAAGAAAATGATGCGGCTGCTCCCGGAATAACCCCGGTTGATACCCAGAAAGAAATATCAGCAGATAATAAAATAAGCCGGCACCTTACAAGAAGTTCCCTGACGGCAATACAGACACCTCAGGGCTTCAGGCTGCTGCCCTTAATGCAATGTCATAAAAAAGCATCTGAACTTAAAAAAGAGTTTACTGACGATACGGAAATCTGGGATAACTACCCTGAACTGACCGGAAACTCAAAAGTTCAGATCGTAAAGGGAGATCCCTGTAATATAAAAATAACTTATCCCCGGGACCTTAAGGAAAAACGAATGATTAGAGTTGGACTTGGAACTGACCTGCACCGTCTTGTAGAAGGAAGAAAACTCATGCTGGGAGGTGTAGAAATTCCTTCAGCAAAAGGCGAACTTGGACATTCAGACGGAGACGTACTTCTTCATGCCATTACAGATGCCCTTTTGGGAGCCTCAGGGATGGGAGATATAGGTTCTTACTTTCCTCCGGAAGATCCGCAATGGAAAGATGCCGACTCTGCAAAGCTTCTCGAAAAAGTATGGTCAGACATTCAGAAACAGGGATGGACTTTAGGAAACCTTGACTGTGTCATAGAAATGGAAACTCCAAAGTTTCTTCCATGGCGTCAGAAAGTAATAGACAGTATTGCAGATGTTTTAAAAACAGAAAGCTGCCGGGTATTCGTTAAAGCCAAAACAAACGAAAAACTCGACAGCGTAGGAAAAGCAGAAGCAGTAAAAGCTTACTGCACCTGCCTTCTTGAAAAATAATTTCTAGTCTTCAAGCTGAAGAATAAGCCTTACCTCTGTTCTGGTAAGGTTTAATTTTTTTGCAATCTGAGCTTCCGTCCAGCCCTGTCTTCTAAGTTCCCGTACATTCTTTCGAACTGAAGGTGTATCAGAATCCTTTTCCTCGCCGGACTTCTGGACATCCCGCTGGGCAATCTGCTTCAAGAGATCCATTTCTTTCTGAGTCTGAGAAGCAGCCCTCAGGATTTTTTCTTCCGCATCAGCAACCGCACCCTTTTCAGAATTAAAGGCTCTGTAACGTGCATCAATACCGTCAAGAACTTTATCAAGGGAAGCAAGCTTATCAATAGCTTCATTTACCTTACCGCTGCTTTTCATGATCTTTTCAATATCATTCTGAACTTTCTCTATAGTAACAGGGAACTGTTCTGCACGGTGGCTGCATTCCTCAATACGCTGCTCAAGCGACTTAATGTTCTCAAAGGAATCATCAACTTTTTCTGCAACATGATCTATCGTGGTACCCTTGTTTTCAAGACGATCATATCTTGTCTGAATACCGGCAAGAGTCTCCTGGAACTTGCGGACTTCTGCCTGCATGTTCGTAAGGTTATCACTTGTAGCATTAAGATCAAGAATCTTACCATCCATTGAATCACTGATAGCCATGAGCTTTGAAAACTTAGAATCCAGTTCATTAATGCGTGACCTGTCTCCGGCAAAAGAGTTAATCCTTGAATTAACATCAGAACTCAGTTTATTAAGTTCATTTACGCGGGTATTAAGGTCGTTAATCTTATCATTATATTCTTTTGCATCAGCAAGCTGTTCCTTAAGGTCAGAAATTGCCTCATCAAGCTGCTTCTTAAGAATATCTGCCTTTTCAAATACACCGGTTTCTGCTGTGAATTTTGCAATTCCCTTGTTGATGTCATCAATCTTAATCTGAAGGGCGTTTGTATCCTGATTAAGCTTATCCACAATCTGACGGTAGGCTTTCTTAAACTCATCAGAGGTAGCCTTAACATCACTGCGGATTTCCTTCATCTGCCGTTCATTATCACTGTTCTGATCTGCTACAAACTTTTTAGAAACAGAAACAAGATTTGTAAAATCATCCTTCAGCTGAGCCATTATTTCTCTGGTATCATTCTGAACTTTTTCTACATCAACAAAAATCTTTTCGTTTTCTTTACGTGACTTCTCTTCAAATTCCTTCAGGTCTGACTTGAAGCGGCCGTCTGCATCATCCAGCTGAGACTGAATGCGGACCTTCCATGCATTAAATTCCTGCATGGTCGCATCAATTGCAGCATTCTGACTTTCCTGGCGGAGAGCAACATCACTCTGGAACTGACTGAGTTTCTCTGCAATTTCCCTTTCGTTTTTCTCAAACTGAACCTGAACTCTGGTATTGTACTCATCAGTTTCTGCTTTAAGAACTTCATCAGCTTTCTGTGTCGTAACCTTAAGCTCATTCTTATAGTTCTCTATAAATTCATGAAGCTTCTGATTTACAGTATTAATCTGATCCTGAATTACAGACTGTCCGGACTTAATTGCAGTATAGAACTTCTGTTCCTGTTCTGAAGTCTTGGACTGAAGTTCCACAAGTTTCTTCTTTAAATTCTCAGAATATTTTGCCTCAAGTTCACGGCGGTCTTTTTCGTATTCATCAGTAAAGACTGCAAGCTGACTGTCAAAATTATTTTTCCATGAAGCCAGCTTATCCTTAACATCATCCTCGCGCTTTTTAAGCCCGACAATAAAGTCATCCTCAAAGAGCTTAAGTTTGGCACTGACATTGGAATAAGACTTCTTCTTAAGTTCATCAATAGTCTGCTCTACCCCGGAAAGCTCTCCCTTAAGGTTCTCAATTCTGTTCTTTACGGCAGATTCAAAATCAGCCTGCTGTCTGTTAACGGCCTGAGCATATTTCTCAAGATCACCGGTAACCTTTTTCTGGGCAGCATCCATAAGCTTACGCAAAGCACCTTCAAGTTTATCTGCATCGGCTCCGGTTGCATTAAGCTGTCTGAAACGATACTCCATCTCCCTCTTGTAAATATCAAGCTGCTTATCAAGACCGGAAAGGAATTTCGTCTGCTTTACATCATAATCAGCAGCAATTTTTTTCATTGAAGAACTGAGCTCATTATCAAAATCAGCAAGCTGTTTCTTTACAGCATCATTAAAAGTATTAAGCCTTGCAGTTCCCTCTTCCGTCTCGCGGGCAATACGGGCTGCAGTCTCTTCAGATTTGGATCTGGCATTTTCAAAAGAAACCTGAAGAGTAGTAATCGTAGTCTCAACATCAGACCTGACGCCTTCAGATTTTGCTTCAAGTTCAGAAAGAGTCTTAGTAATTGACGACTGCATGTCATCAACAAGTTTCTGAACGCTGGACTTATATTTTTCAAGATTTGCTGAACTCAGGGCATTATATTTTTCATAAGCTGCAGTTTCATCACTGACAACTTTTGCAACGGCCGTTTCAAATACATTGTCATAACGTTCCTTAAGCTGTTCTGCCTGAGAAACAATGGCTGCCTGAACGGCATGAAGTTTTTCCGTATTACCCTTGGTTTCTGCACCAAGTCTGTCTGCTGTCTTACGGGTTTCATCATAAGCCTTGGTAATTTCTTCCTGAAGAGAATCAAGATTTTTATTTGCCGTAGTAATGACAGTTTCCGTACGCTCCTTAACCTGTGCTTCAAGAGCATTAACATGAGAAGTAAGTTCTGCAATTTTTTCTTTAAATCCTGCTTCTGAATCAGCCGCATGCTGGTTGATTTCTTTATGAAGGGCTGCAGTTTTTGTTTTAAGGGCGTCAGAAACAGCACTAACCTTTTCGTTAAACACAGCAAGAAGATTCTGAATCTTCTGCTTAACGGCAGCATCTGCCCCGTCTGCAGTTTCTTTTACGCTGTCACTTGCAGTCTTAATTTTTTCACGATAAGTCTCTTCAAAGGCTTTGATTTTTTCTTCAAAGGATGCCTGAAGTTTTTTAACAACCTCTGAAACAGTTGCCTTCATGAGGGTTGTCTTATCCTCAACTTCCCTGTCCATTGAATCTGTTTTTGAAAGAACACTGTTTTCAAGATCAGCGGTCTTCTGATTAACCATATTCTCAAGATCAGAGGTTTTCTGATTGACTGCAGTCTCAAGATCTGAAGTTTTCTGATTAACGGAAGTTTCAAGAAGCTCAGTCTTCTGATTGAAAGCATTCTCAAGATCTGAAGTCTTCTGGTTAACGGAAGTTTCAAGAAGCTCAGTCTTCTGATTAACTGCATTCTCAAGTTCCGAAGTTTTCTGATTAACTGCTTCTTCAAGGGCTGATGTTTTTTCATTAACGGAAGACTCAACGGCTGAAGTACGTGTCTCCACAGATTCTTCAAGAGACTGAACCCTGCTCTCAAAATCACTCTGCATGTCCGAAGTACGCTGAGTTACAAGTTCTTCAAGAGAGGCTGTCTTAGAAACAAATTCATTTCGGAGGGAATCCGTACGCTCGTGAAGGTCAGTTTCAAATACAGTGGTTTTATCCCTGAGCATGTTTTCAAGATCAGTAAGGCGGTCTTCAAAAAGTTCATTAAGGGCATCTGCCTTGGAAGAAAAATTATCTTCTATACTCTTTGTATGATCCTTATAAAGGGAATCAAGAGTTGAGGTCTGTTCATAAATTTTATCTTCAACAGAAGAAACCTTAGCCTCAAGTTTTTCCGTAAGATCAGCACTGCGACTTTCAAGGTTTGACGTAAGGTTTGCTATCTTATCCTTAAATTCCTGTTCAAAGGCAGAAGTCTGTTCTTCCATAAATCCTTCAAACTTTTTGGTTACGTCAAGGACATCCTTCTGTGTCGTCTGAATCTTGGAATCAATTATGGCTGTAATCTGTTTTGTCTGAACGTCAATTTCATGTCTGCAGTCATCAAAGCGTTTCTGAGAATCTGCATTAAGTTTCTTAAATGCCTCATCTTCAAGATTGCGGGCTTTTTCTGCAGCACCGTTGTAAGCATCCTTTATATCAGCCTGAATCTTTGCCATAAGTTCCTTACTTTCTGACAGAGCCTTTGACGTATTACCGTTTATCTGATCTGCAATGGCATCATACTGGTCTAAAAGGTTTGATCCGATTATTTTAAGCTGCTCAGAGTTTTTTGCAGAAAACTCCCTGGTAATCGCAGGTATTTTCTTTTCTATATTCTCTACTGTTTTCTGCTGAAGATTAAGGCGCTCGTTAAGCTTATCAACAATTCCCGCCTCTTTTTTTACCCGCTGAAGATTCTGCTCAACGGCAGCAGTCATTTCCATAAGATTCTTTATTACAGAATCATAAGACGTAATTTTCTCGTAAATTTTCTCTACTTCTGAAACAGGCTTCTTCAAATCCCGGGTTGCAGAAATACATTCATCAAACTGCTGCTGAAGCTTTTTTACAACTGCCTTTGATTCAATATTTTTTGCATCCAGCTGAATGGCATAACTGTTAATTTCTTTTTCTTTTTCTTTAAGGATTTCATCAAGTTCTGCAAGACGACGGTCAGTATAACGCTTGACCTTTTCCATAGAATTCTGATTTTTATCTTTCTGATGCAGAGCAAGCGCAATACCAGCAGAAATTGCAACTGATACAATAATAGCGATAATAGTCATATTCCCACCCGAATAATACTTTTGTCTAGTTTAACACAATGTTTTTCAATTGGCGATAGCTTTTAAAGGAAAAATCCGCTTCCTTAAGTTTCAGATTAAAAAGCTTTCGGAAACCTGTAAGAATATAGGCACTCTTCATTCCGGCATTTTTTGCACCAAGAACATCATATTTTTTACTGTTGCCCACATAAAGAATCTCTTCCGGCTTAAGGTTAAGTTTCTGAGCAAGAATTCCAAAAGGATATTTAGAAGGTTTCAGCGCTCCGCTTTCTTCAGAACCGATGCATACGTCACACAGATCACGGATTCCCCAGATATCTTCCTTCTGCTCCGGAGGAAAATCCGAAAGTATGCCTATCTTAAAGCCAGAGTCTTTCATTGCCTTTATCGATTCGTAAGCATAAGGAAAGGGTTTTATTCTTCTAAAAAAAGGAGTAAGACCGTCATAGCTTATCTGCTTTATGAGTTTTTTTGCTTCTGAAGCAGGAATCTTAGAAATTGCTCCGAAAAGCCGTGCCTGATACTCAAAAAAATCTCCTAAAGGAGCAGTTCTGTGAAGCTTATCCCTGACCTTATTAAACTTAAGGTAAAAACCTATATGCCTGAAAAAATACACGGGCATCCTGATAAAAAGTTTCCAGGAGGGGTAAAGAGTTCCATCAATATCAAAGGCTACGGCTTTAATTCCTTCTATCATTTTTTTCCTTTTACATAGTTTATTTTTTCACTTTAACTTCTATAGTATACTCAAAAGTAGCAGTTCCTGAAGTTCCGGAAGGATCAGCAGAGAAAAGCCAGGTTGAGAGTTCTTCCCTTATGGAATCCTGCACGGCCTGAGGCAGAAGCGAAGCCGGATAGATGACAATATTTGTCTGAGGGACACGGCCGTTTCCTAAAACTGTAAATGTAATGCTTACAGACCTTGAAGTATCTATAAGTTTTGCTGCTTTCTCGTCAAGATGAATAACAGGAGTTGAAGGCTGAAGCAGCTGACGGGACTTACCGCCAACCATAATAGTTTTCTTGCCGCCCTCGCTGCCTGTTTTTATGTTAGTCTGACTGGATACACCGTCTGCAACAGTAGTCTTATATTTATTTGAACTCATTCCGCTTAATGAACTACTTGTATCAGTTGAAGCTGTCTTATTTACAACTCTTCCGTCCGTTGAAGACGCTGTAGAAGTTTTCTGAGTAGTTTTTGAAACAGCTGAACCAGAATTTCCGCTTAAACTGCTTTCTGAAACCGCTGCTTTTGAAGAATTTGAGGAACTGGATTCCGTGTATTCAAAATCTTCATCGCTGAAATAAGAATTTTTTTTAGGAGCAGACATCTGTTCCGCAGCAAGTTCTTCTACACTTTTTTTTAATTTACGCTCTACTGTCGGCTGAGGATTTTTTACAGTCGGAGCCTTTTCAGATGCTTTTGCAGAAACAGAAGACTGAGAAGGCTTAGCAGGATCAGTTTTTGTTTTCTTAGCAAATTCAGAAGCAGGTTTTGAAGCCGGTTTAGCAGCCGGAGCTTCAGCTGTTTTCTGTTCCGCAACTGGAGCAGAAGCCGCCTGGGAAGGAAGCGCAGCTTCAGCCTGAGAAGCACTTGAAGCAGCCTCAGGAGAATCATCAGCAGACTGAGGCTTTTCATTCAGCACTTTTTCAAGAGGTGCAAGAGAAACTTTTATAGTCTTAAAAACTTCTTTTTTTGAAGAAAGGGGATTAAGCAGGCCAAAAATAATCAAAGCAGCACATACAGCTGCAGTAAAAATCACGCCTACTACATTCCCTCTGTTTTCTATAGCTGTCATTTATCTTACGTCTGTCGTCCTTAAACTTACGGAAGTAAATCCGTTAATCCTTATGGCATCAAAAATCTTTACGATTGTTCCGTTTGTAACTTTCTCATCTGCCTGAATGGAAACAGGATAGGTATCCTTCGTAAAACTTCCAAGCTCAACCTGAGAAAGCTGAGTCTGAAGAAGTTCCATTGATGATTCCGTTTCGTTAAACCATATCGTACCGTTTTCTTCCACAGTGATGTTGACACCGCTTATATCCGTTCCCTGAGAAGTTGTGCTTTCAGGAAGATTCAGTGTAATTCCCGGAAGGTTTGCAAAAGTTGTCGACACCAGAAAAAAGAGAATCAGCTGAAAGATAACATCCAGCATAGGAGACAGATCTACTCCGGAAGACGGCTTCGGTCTTTTAGTAACATGCATGTCAGATTTCCTTTCCTAAAACGCGGAACACAACCTGAGTCACATTAGACTCCATGTCACGGATTCTATGATTAACCTGATTGTTGAAATAATTATGGAATACGATTGCAGGAATTGCTACAACAAGACCGGCAACTGTTGTTACAAGAGCTTCTGCAATGGCACCGGCAAGTATGGCAGGATCCCCCATAGAGCCGCCGTTACCAAGAACACCGAAAGCCTTAATGTTTCCGGTTACAGTTCCAAGAAGACCGAGAAGCGTCGAGATGTTTGAAATAGTTCCCAGAGCAGAAAGGAAATGCTCAAACTGCTGTACGACACTGTCCATCTTTGTCTGCACAACTTCCTTAAGATTCTGTTCATCAAGACGGCGGCTGTTGATAACAGTCCTGATTACTTCAGCACACGGAGTATCAGCCTGAATACAGTCAGCTTCAGCAGTTGAATAATCATGAGCGTCAAGATCATCCAGAATTGTCTTCATAAGTTTTACATCCCTGCTTTTAAGAGTAATAAAATAATGAAGCCTTTCAATAATAATAAAAAGTGCAATGATTCCGCACAAAACAATAGGAACAATAAGCGGTCCGCCGCTTTTTAATGTCTCAAGCATAATTTACATCCTTAATATCAGTTCATTCATTAATTTTCAGTCAGGATTTAGAAGAAGAAATGCACAAGAACCTTTGCACTTCCTGCCCTCTTAAGATAAAGGGACTCTCCGTAATCACGATCCTTCCTGAACAGTAATTTTACAACATCGTCAACTGCCAGTTCAAGACTTATTGAATCCCTCAGTTTATAGAAGGCTCCTCCGGAAACAATAGGACAGAGATCCACATCCTCCCCCAGGGCTTCATGAAGGGAAGCATTAAATCCCCATGCAGCCTTTGAAGACTGGAAGTCAAGACTGCCGCCGATAACATTGGAATATTCATTTGACGGAACATGCATAATATTATTTTTCCAGTCAAGCTCAACTGTAAAAATTTTCCATGAGAAAGAAAGAACAGCCTGTGAAGTAAGAATAGTACGTTCCTTTTCTTCAAGTCCGTAAAGATTTGCAGCTGCATAAGGAGAAGAATAATCCGTCTCCCATGCACCGTTACCGAATGCAGTTTTCTTAAACTCCGTTCCTGCATCAAGAGTCAGGTTTGAACCGATTGGAAGACTGAGCTTAACGGAACCGAACCAGTCAGAAGTTTCTGAAGGAAGAAATTCTGCGGAAGTAAAAAGAAAGCTCTTTTCAACTTCAGAATATCTGCAAAGCTGAGACTGAAGTCCGCCGGCTGCTTCAATAACAAGATCACGTCCGGATACTTTGAAAGTTCCCGTAAAGCTGAGGTTGAATTCAGGAAGTGCAGCATTGTCTCCAATTTCATTTCCTACGATTACACCGCCGCCTGCTCCAATCTTGAGATAAGAATTCTCCCATCCGAAATCAAGGGCAAACTCTCCCCTGCTTACAAGAGATGTATCATTTTCACTGGAATCTGCAAATTCAGAATCATACAGAAGTTCTCCCTGATATGCAGAAGTAAATGCCGTACTGAAGCCGTAACCGCTCCACTCTGCCTTAAACTCAGGATTTATAAAAAATACATCCGCATCTTCCTGCTGACTGTAAAGCTGGCTGGAAGTACCTTTATTCTGACCTTCATAGCGGTTATACCATTCTCCCTGAGTCCCCAGGTTAAGGGCAAAACCATGAGGAAGCTTCCATTTAATGCTGTCTTTCGTATAGACAGTGTGATAATTGATGTCATAAAAACTTTCACTTTTTTCCTGAAGTCCATAGGCACTGCTGTCATAGGAAGCCGCAAAATTAAAGACAAAGTTTTTTGTAGTTATAGTCTTTTCTCCGCTTAGCATCGTAACACGGTCAAAATATCCGTTTACAGCATCATGCTTTCCGTAACCGTCCTGGCTCTGATGAGAAAACTTAAGGCTGAAAGGATTATCACCGCTGCTCTTATAAATTGAAAAATCTCCGATGAAGAAACCTGGAAATCCGGCCCCTATGACACCACGGGCAAAAATCTGCCTGTCAGAAGCAGCAGAAAAATCAGCTTCAGGCTCATCATATATTTCTCCGGTCTGTACACCAGGCAGTTTCGGCATCGGAACGGTTTCTGATTCCGACGGAAGTATTTCAGAAAAATCAGGAACGGCATCTCTGCCGGCTGTAAGGGAATCTCCAGTAACTGTAGTCGTAAGTTCCGGAAGAATTATTTTTTCTTCATCTGCACTCTGGGCAGCAAGACCTGCAGCACATAAAAGCGCCGCTGCAAATACAGCTGTTTTTTTCATTTATCATTCTCCGTAATTTTTTATAAGTTTCTGACTGCGCCTGTCATATTCTGAGTCAGCATAAAGTTCATGAAGTTTTGCAGCAGTTGCCTTTGCATCACCTTCATATCCTGCAAAATCAAAAGCCTCAACTGCACCGTAAAGCACCCTCTGGGCCAGTTTGTGATTTGAAGTTCCAACCGCATAATCCGCAGCTTTAAGATAGTAGGAAGCAGCAGACTTTGCATCTCCTGCAGCACGATTATACTGAGCTGCTATAAGGGCTGTTCTTGCAGCAAAAGCAGCTTCCCTGTTTTCATTTGATTTTTTACTCTGAACGGCAAACAGTTCTTCCGCAAGAATTGCAGCGTCTTTCTGCGTAGAAGCATCTTCCCACAGAAGTTCACACAGTTGAGTACCTATACCGCGGCCTTTTTCTGTCGATGACTTACCGGCACTTTCATAATCCTTCTGAAGTTTTACAAGCCGCTCGCTTTCTCCTGAAAGAAGTTTTTTAAGTTCTATCAGCTGGGAATCAATTCCATCAGCCTTTGATTCAACCGGGAATGTCTGAACAAGAGAACGGGCTTCTCCAATGGCAAGATCATACTGTCCCATAGACCTGTACAGTTCAACAAGATTTTTGCATGCACTGTAAATGTACGGACTGTCAGGAAAAGCTTCCTTTAAAATCTTGTACTGGTTTACGGCACGATTCTGCTGGGAATTTTTTGCATAGCTGTCAGCAATAAAGAAGTATGAAGCATCAAGGAATTTTCCTGAGGCAAATTTTTTCTGATACTCGGTAAAGCGGCTTACAGCCTGTGCATATTCCGAATTAGTGTAATAAAGTTCTCCCCTTCTGAAAGAAGCTTCGTCAGCAAGACTTGATGAAGTAAAATTATTCTGAATGTCCCGGTACATTGCATCACTCTGCTCAAGAGAACCCTGCTTTGCATAAAGACGGGCAGTTTCAAAACGGCACCTTACGCCAAAATCAGATTTTTCCTTTACGTAAGGTTTAAGGGCTTCAAGAGCACTTTCAAGATTTCCCGCATCAGAATAAATCGATGCAAGAAGAAGAACGGCATTTTCTTTCTGTTCGCTTCCTATTGATACAGACACGGCCTTTTGGGCAAGAACGGCAGCACCGGAATAATTTGTATTCTGAAGGGCAGCTCTTGCTCCTACAATGCAGGCATTCCATGTAAGGCTGTGGGAAGGATATTTCTGCACAAAAGAATTCAGACCGTTAAAGGCTGTAAGGGACTGTCCCATTTTATACTGGGCATATCCGCTGTAAAAGAGAGCATAAGCTTCCCTTCCCTTTTTCTTTGAAGAAAGATACTTAGCAAAATACTGTTCTGAAGTTTTCCAGTCCCTGCGGTTAAAGGCAGAAAGTGCTGCCATATAAAAAGCATCAGGAGCAGAAGACGAAACGGCTGTATTAAAACTTGAAGCCAGGGCACCTTCTAAAAAAAGTACCTTTGCATAATCAGCAGTCTGTTCCTGATTGAGAGAGTCTTTATTTGCCTTATAAACGGCAGCTGCCTCCTGAGTACGACCTGTCTTTGCAAGAAGCTGAGCATAAAGCATGTTCAGTTCATGGCTTTCAAGTTTTTTACCTGAAAGAATATTTACAGCCTTTTCATATTCTCCTTTTTTATAAAGGGAAAGGGCATACAGGTACATTGACGCCTGGTTTACAGATTTTCTGTAAGCCTCCGAGGAATTATAAAGAGCTTCATCCCATTTTCCTTCAAGAGCAAAACTTCTGGCATACAAAAGCCGGTATGAAGAATAATATTCACTGTCCTCCGAAAGGGAAGACTTTACCATATAGTCATTCAGAATGCTTACAGTATTTTTTGAATCAAGGCGGGCACGATACAGACCTATCAGTTCCGTGTACATTTCCGCAGTATCAGCAGTCTCTGCATTATCCAGATACATCCTGCACTTTGCGTAATCTCCTGAATCATAGGCATCCGTAGCAAAGCGGGTCCAGAATTCAGCAAGAAGAAAATCATATTCCCGAAGGTTACCCTTTGCGTTTTCGAGAACGGCTCCCGGATCTTCCCCCACTTCCTTCTTGTGAAGGGATGCAACGTTATAAGCTTTCTGAAGGGCAAGGGACGCCATCACTGAATCAGAACCGTTAAGTACTTTTACGTATTCATTATAGGCATCTTTATACTGCCTCATATTTTCATAGGCACTTCCTGCATCAAGGGCAAGACTGGCACCTGTTACATCATCCAGTTTTTTTACATCTGTATTTTTATAAACTTCTATAAGCCTGCGGTTATTTCCTTCGTTCAGATAAGAATCAAAAAGCATGAGTATTACGGAATTAAAATCTTCCGTAGAAAAACAGTTTCCATTTACAACACATACTTCCAGAAGTTTTCTGGCTTCAGAAAATTTCTGCTGACGGTAATAAACCATTCCGGCATTCATCAGTGAAAGATAATAATAGGATTTAAGTGAATCCGGCCGCCGGAGAAGATAAGCTTCACAGGAATCATAAAACGCCTTCAGGGCAAGACTGTCTTCCTGACGGGCACAGTAAGTTTTTCCAAGCCAGTACAGGGAAGCACAAAGTACACTTTCATCTCCGGAAGCAAGTTCACAGGATTTTGTAAGTTCCCTTGCGGCATCTTCATAGCGGGCCAGCTTAAAATAGCTTCTGCCCTTAAAAGACAGAGCCTTTCCCAGTAAAAGGGAGCGGGGATATTCCTGTTCCATAGTAAAGGCATACTCTACTGCAGCAGGAAAAGCACCGCTGTAATATGCAGACTTAATGTCGCTGTACACCTTGGCATCATTTGCAAAAACAAAACCAGAGGTAAAAAGAATCGAACAGACAAAAACTTTTTTTATTGAACCACCGGCTTTTCTAAATAAAGCAGTCAAAGATATCTCCTTGAATTATTTTTTTCCGGAGCAGGAAGTCAGCGTGGATAAAAATATTCAGTAGACTTTACACGCTCCAGATGAATGTAAGCATTATTATAAAGAGACAGGTAATCTTCCATCGTAATTTCTTTTCCGTTCATAAATACTGCACAGCCGAATTTTCCGGAATCATCAAAATAAGGAAAAAATACTGCCGTATCACCAAAAACAAATTCATCATATTTTACTGATGAATGCTGCTTTACTGCTGCGATATAAAACCATGCAGGTTCACGTACGGCAAGAACATAAAGAAGCGCCTTAAGATTTTTAAATTCATAGCCCGTATCAGGAATATAGCTTGTATTGTTAGTAACCTTTCCGTTCACCACGTCTGAAGAAAATACTTTTATATTTACATCCACACCGCCGTTCTCGAAAGTAAAGGTTCTTCCGGTTCTTACGGATACGGCTTTTGCAGCAAGATTCCTTACCCAGTCCAAAGCAAAGGTAATGCTTGCTTCCTGAGAAATTACGCCGTTTTTTCCGGTTGAAGAAAAATCTACGGTAGGCTGAACCATTTCTCCAATTACAGTTCCCTTGCCGGATACAGGTTCAACAATTCCGTCGATTATCCATTTAATAAAACCGGCACCGCTTAAAGAAAGGCGTCCGTTATCTTCCGGTTCATATTCAGTTCCGTCTTCTTCATTTGTCAGAGTAAAAGGTTTGTTTTTAAAAATCGAATAAAGCTTTCCATCTTCGTTATAGCAGAGATCAGAAGCGTAATCTATTGAAGGAATTTTTTCCCGGATAATCTGAATCATGGTCAGCACGTCCCGATACTGCCCCGTAACCACAGATACATTTCCCCATGGAAGAGATTTTTCAGTCCATCTTTTTATATCAGCAAAAGATGCCGTATAAAGTCTGTTAAAAGGCACTCCCACTGCAACAGAACGGGCGGCATACATACCCATTACGATTAAATCCGCATAGGTTTTGCTTCCCACAGGCTTAAACTGAACGTAAACGGAAGCATCCCTGTTGAAGTACCACTGAATGTTTTCAGGTTTTCCGGTGGACTTATTTCTTGTAAGAACCCAGCTGCCGGGAGCACCCCGTTCATAGGCTGCAACCTGCATCACCTGCTCACCGTCTTCCCTTACAAAAGTAACATTCTGGTAGCCTCTGGGAGAAACTATGATAAAAACACTGTCATATCCTTCTTCTGCCCTTACCTGAAAAACAGTTCCGATTCCGTCTTCATAAAGTTCAGGATTCTTTTTCTGAAGGTCAGCAACCGGAGCGGTAAGCCAGGAATCTATAAGTTTTTTTCTGACTTCCGTTGAGTCCGGTATACCTTCTTTATTATAGTCAGCAAATCCCTGACTGATAAAAAGAGCTGAAGCAAAAACAGTGCACAGTATTTTTTTCATCAGTTTCATTTTTTATCCCTGTAAAATCCTTATACAGAAAGCGGAGCATCCTGCATTGCCACAGGTTCAGGATCTGTAAATGCAGCCCCTTCAGGAAGTCTTATTTCAGGCTTTACAACCTTATGATCCGGAGTATGAATCATTCCGTCAGCTTCCTCATCCGGATGTTTTCCTGCCGGAGCATTACTGAGGAGAAGCTTAAGGCGGTTAAGCTGATTTACTTCTGAAGAACCCGGGTCATAATCGATGGCAGAAATATTTGCATCAGGATAACGGCGGCGGAGTTCCTTAATCATTCCCTTTCCGGTTACATGGTTAGGAAGACAGGCAAACGGCTGAACGCAGGCAATACTAGGCGCACCCGTATGTATGAGCTCAACCATTTCTGCAGTAAGGAACCAGCCTTCTCCTGTAATATTACCCAGCTGTACGATATCATCAACTCCCTTCTGCATATCCCAGATAAGGGCCGGAGGATCAAAACGATGGCTCTTCTTAAGCTGCTTCTTCATGTATCTTCTGAACAGTTCAAGAGCCCATACGAGAATCTTTGAATTACGTTCTTCCTTCTTAGGGAATGCAAGTTCCCTGTGGCGGAACGGACCTTCAGCAAGACAGTAGAATACAAAGTCTGCCAGATCCGGCATTACACATTCAGCCCCTTCGCGCTCAATAGTACCGACGATGTCATTGTTTGCAGTCGGATGGAATTTTACGAGAATTTCACCAACTACACCGACTCTCGGCTTCTTAATCGGAAGAAGAGGAAGCCTGTCAAAATCCCGGATGATACCCCTGATAACCTTATGGTACGTAAAGATATTCATATTTCTGAGCTTCGTTTCACAGATACCGTTCCATTTTTCATAAAGGGCATCTGCACTTCCAGGAACAGCTTCGTAAGGTCTCGTCCTGTAAAGAACCCTCATGAGAAGGTCTCCCAGCATTACTGAACGGAAGCAGCGGATAATCATTGACGGTGAATATGTCCAGCCCGGATTAGTTTCAAGTCCCTGGGTACTCATGGAAATTACAGGAATATGTGCCATTCCCGCATCTGCAAGAGCACGGCGGATAAAGCCTATGTAGTTTGTAGCACGGCAGCCTCCGCCAGTCTGAGTAATGAGAAGGCTGACGTTATTAAGATCATACTTACCGCTCTGAAGCGCATGAATCATCTGTCCTGCAACAAGGATTGAAGGATAACATGCATCATTGTTTACATATTTAAGTCCTGTTTCTACTGCACCCGGATCTACTGCATCAAGAACAACAAAATTGTATCCTGAATACTGCATTGCCTTCTGAAGCAGTCTGAAATGTATAGGACTCATCTGAGGAGCAAGAATCGTATGCCTGTATTTCATTTCTTCAGTAAAGATCTGACGCTGATATGCGGCACTCTTTACCACAGGCTTGATTCTGTTGCGCTCACGGGCTTTAACGGCAGCAATAAGAGAACGGATACGGATACGTACGGCTCCAAGATTACTTCCTTCATCAATCTTGATAAGGGTATACATGCGGCTCTTTGCCTTCATGATTTCGTCAACCTGATCGGCTGTAACGGCATCAAGACCGCATCCGAAAGATGTAAGCTGAACAAGTTCAAGGTTCGGCATTTCGTTTACAAAGGATGCGGCACGGTAAAGCCTGTTATGATATGTCCACTGATCAACTATGCGCAGAGGACGCTCAATCTTTCCGAAATGAGCAACTGAATCTTCTGTAAATACAGCAAGTCCGAGCCCGTTAATCATTTCCGGAATACCATGGTTGATCTCCGGATCAAGATGATAAGGACGACCTGCAAGAACTACACCGTTTGCACCGCGGCGGATTATTTCTTCAAGGGTTTCTTCTCCCTTTTCCTGAACGTCACGGCGGAATTTTTCCTGCTCAAGCCAGGCTGCATGAACGGCATCCTTTACCTTTTCGTAAGTAAGGTTATTGAAATACGGCTTAAGTACTTCGTAAAGACGCTCCCCAAGACGCTTTTCATCATAAATAGGAAGGAACGGATTGAGGAAGGTTATGCTTGAATCCTGACGAAGGGCATCAACATTATTGCGGAGAACTTCAGGATAGCTTGTTACAATCGGACAGTTATAGTGGTTGCCGGCCCCGGAATCTTCCTTTGTCTCATAAGGAGCACAAGGATAGAATATGAATTTTACTCCGGCTTTAAGAAGACTCTCTACATGACCGTGAGAAATTTTTCCCGGATAACATACTGATTCAGAAGGAATGGTTTCAAGACCCTTTTCATAAACAGCCCTGCTTGAACGTGGAGAAAGGCGTACCCTGAATCCAAGTTTCGTAAAGAAAGTAAACCACAGAGGATAGTTTTCGTACATATTAAGTACGCGAGGAATACCTACATCCCCCATTGTTGCTTCTTCAGGACGAAGAGGTACGTAATGGAAAAGCCTCTTATACTTCCATTCAAAAAGATTTGGAAGGTTTTTGTTGTCATCATCATCAGAAGTAACGGTATTTGCCTTATTGCTGGCATCAACAACCTTAGACTTGTCTTCCTCAAGCTCGGCTCCACGCTCACAGCGGTTTCCGGTAATGAATTTGCGGACTGCACGGCCTTCAGAACCTTCCGCACCGTCAGTAGAGAAGGTATTGATTGTAAGAAGACAGTTATTGGAACACTTTCCGCAGCGGCGGAGTTCAAGGTCTACCTTAAAGCTTTCAAGCTGATCAAGAGTTGCAATATTTGACTTAACGAATTTAGGTGTCTGATCCGGATCATCCGGCTTAGGACGCCTTAAATCTTCCCACTGATCCTGAGCTATAAGGGCAGAACCATAGGCACCCATAAGACCTGCAACATCAGGACGGAATACGTTTACACCGGCAATTTTTTCAAAAGCACGGAGAACGGCATCATTATTGAAGGTACCGCCCTGAACAACAACTTTTGAACCTATATCAGAAGCCTTTCTAAGTTTAATTACCTTAAAGAGGGCATTTTTAATAACAGAATAAGAAAGTCCGGCAGAAATATCCGCTACTTCCGCACCCTCTTTCTGAGCCTGCTTTACACGGCTGTTCATGAATACAGTACAGCGGGTACCTAAATCTACCGGTTTCTTTGCAAGAAGGGCTATTTTACTGAAGTCCCTTACATTCATACCCATTGTGTGGGCAAAATTATCAAGGAAGGAACCGCATCCTGCAGAACAGGCTTCATTAAGCTGAATTGAAACGATGGCACCGTCCTTCATGCGGAGGCACTTCATGTCCTGTCCGCCGATATCAAGAAGGAACTCTACGCCAGGAACGAAGAAATCTGCAGCACGATAGTGAGTGATTGTTTCTACTTCACCGGCATCAACTCCGAGAGCTGCCTGGAAAAGAGCCTCTCCGTAACCGGTAGAAACTGCACGGGCAATATATACGTCTTTCGGAAGAATTTTATAAAGATCTTTAAGAACCCTTACCGCAAGGTCTACCGGATTTCCGGCATTAACGTCATAGAATCTCCAGAGGATGCGGCCTTCAGTATCAGTAAGTACAGCCTTTGTCGTTGTAGAACCGGCATCAAGACCGAGGAATACAGGTCCCTTAGTTTCTTCAAGTTTTCCCGTAAGGGCTTTTTCTGTTGAATGACGGGCATTAAACTCGTCAATTTCTTCCTGGGTATTAAACAGAGGTTCAAGACGCTGAACTTCCTGCATTTCTGCACCAACAAGATTTGAAAGGCTTGCACGGAATTCTTCAATTGTAGGGAATGCCGGCTGTTTTTCCTTAGGATTAAGGCATCTTACAGTTCTTTCTGCTGAATATGCCGCACCGCTGGCAACAAAAAGCTGGCTGTTTTCAGGAACTATCGTTTCTTCTTCCGTTAATTTAAGAGTTACGATAAACCTCTGGCGGAGCTGGTCAAGAAAGTGAAGAGGTCCTCCGAGGAATGCAACATGTCCCCTGATAGGCTTACCGCAGGCAAGTCCTGAAATAGTCTGGGAAACTACAGCCTGAAAGATGGAAGCTGCAATGTCTTCCCTTCTGGCTCCTTCATTTATAAGAGGCTGAACGTCAGTTTTAGCAAATACACCGCAGCGGGCTGCAATAGGATAGATTGTAGTTGCACCACGGGCAAGTTCATTAAGTCCCGATGCATCCGTCTCAAGAAGGGCTGCCATCTGGTCGATGAAAGCTCCCGTACCGCCGGCACAGGTACCATTCATGCGCTGCTCAACACCGCCCTTAAAATATGTAATCTTGGCATCTTCACCGCCAAGTTCAATTACAACATCCGTCTGAGGGATTATTTTCTTTACGGCTGTCGTTGCAGCAACTACTTCCTGAATAAAAGGAATGTTAAGCCACTGAGAAACGGAAAAACCTCCGGAACCGGTAACTTTTACGCTGACAGTCTGCTTTTCTCCTGCAGGAAACTTAGAAGCAACGGTATCAAATGCCGTATTTACAACCTGAATGATTGTATTTCTGATATCAGCACGATGCCGCTCATAGGCACCATACAAAAGTTCATCATTATCGCCTAAGATTACAACCTTTACAGTTGTAGAACCAACGTCAATTCCCATACGGACAGGTTTTACCACCGGTTTCATGGAAGTAACGTCAATCTGTGAATTTTCCATAACAAAAAATCTCCGCAAAAGTATCTGTCAAAATCTGACTGAATTTATAGAATAAAATTCGTATTTTCAATAAAAGTGCGGTTTCTGTTAAAACAGCCACACATAGTCAATGTACAAGTTTATAAAGAAACTGATTAAAACTCAAGGGTTTAACCCCAATAGAAAACGTGTCTTTTTTTTAGAGAAACTCCGCAGTTTTATGCACTTCCCTTTATAAAATCTCCGCAAAGTTCTATACTCACCCCATGAATAATAATGATGAAAAACCGGCTGTTCAGCCTGAACAGAAAAAATCCCGCTCACTACTTTCAAAAGGGCTTTCTCTTTCAGTTCTGACTCTGCTTTCAAGAATACTGGGACTCATAAGAGAAACAACAAAGTCAAGATTTATGGGAACCAGCAGCATTTCGGATGCATTTACAAATGCTTTTATGATACCAAACCTTTTCAGAAGGCTTTTTGCGGAAAACTCAATTTCTGTTGCATTCATTCCTACATTCAAGGGATATCTTGAAGAAAACGACGGGGAAGAAGGAAAAAAGACAATCCAGCAGTTCATCAATTCAACCTTCACCCTTGTTTCTTTCTGTACGGTACTTTTTGTAACCCTGGGAATGATATTCACTCCAGTGATCCTGCGCATTTTCTACAAAAATCCTGAATCCCTCAGTGAAGCAGCAGTTCTTACCCGCATAATGTTTCCGTACCTTGTAGTTATTTCAATCGCTGCCTTTTTTCAAGGAATCCTTAACGGGCTTAAAATATTTTCTCCCTCAGGCTTTACTCCGATTCTCTTCAATTCAATAGTAATAACCGCCACATATGTCCTTGCACCGGTAACGAAAAATCCTGCCAGGGCAATGGCAATCGGCGTAATAACAGGAGGAAGCATTCAGTGTCTTTTCCAGCTTCCCTTCGTTCTTAAAACTGGCTGGAAAATAAAGCTCACTTCACTGAAAAATGCGTTCACAAACCCGGGAACAAAAAAAGTTCTTCTGCTTATAGGACCTACCATCATCGGAATGGCCGGCTACCAGGTAAATGATCTTGTTTCTTCAGCCCTTGCAACCAGAGCCGGAACAGGAGTTGTTTCTTCCCTTCAGTATTCTCTCAGGCTTCAGGAACTTATTCTGGGAATCTGTGCAGTTACTATAGGAACAATAATTCTTCCTGACCTTACGGGGTTTGTAAAAAAACAGCTGTGGAACGACTTCAACTCCATGCTTACGACAGCCGTAAAAATAATGACACTGATTTCAATTCCGATTACTTTCTATGCTGTAGCCATGGGAGACTCCCTGATAACACTTGTTTACGCTTCAGGAAAGTTCGATGAAAACTCTATAAAACAGACGACTTCAGTATTTAACTTTCACATTGCAGGACTTCTGTTCATAGCATTAAACAGAATACTGGGACCTGCATTCTACGCTCAGTCAGATACAAAAAGCCCGACAGTCGCAGGACTTGTAAATTTTGCAGTAAACATCCTTCTTGCAGCACTTCTGGTAGGAAAATATGAAGGAAAAGGAATTGCCTTTGCCCTTACGGCTGCAAGTTTTGTAAACACGGTAATGCTTTTTATTTTCTTCAGAAAGAATAAATTCATTCAGGCTAAAAAAATCATTCTTGAAAGCCTTCTTTACGGGGCAAAAACCGCCGTCTTTTCTGCAGCAGCAGTAATTCCCGTCATTCTCATGAAGAAAAGACTGCTGGAAATTTTTGCAGGCCACAGCCGCTTTATCTCCATGGGACTTCCAGTGGGTATAACTGCAGCACTGTTCGCCGTCTGCGGAATTTTCCTTCTTGTCATCACAAGAGATTCCATTTTGAAAGGGGCCTTATCAAAAATCAGGCACCGCTAAAAAAAACATAAGTCAGGATTTTACAGGAGGTTTTATATGAAAGAGTTAGATTCAATTTTCAGGGCGCGGAGAGAAAAAGTCTGTGCCTACATGAAGGAACATGACATTCAGGCAGCCATATTCCACGACAGCGAAGACGGAAGGGATGTTTCCGTCAGATATCTTACAGGTCATCCCAACGATGCCGTTCTTGTACTTCACTCATCAGGTCATTCGGTTCTCGTTCCATGGGACGTAAACCTTGCATCACAGAAAGCTCATGCTGACCGGGTACTTCCCTACACTGACTATAACAGAGACTACCTTACCACAGTAAAGGCTGTACTTGCTTTATTTGACGGCGAATTTAAAAATGATGCCGGAGAAAAAAAAGCTGCCCTTCCTGATGCTACCACTCATGTTGAATTCCTGAAATTCAAGAATGAAGTTAAAGGCTGGGATATTTTCTGCACGGAAAACTCCGTTCATGATTTTGTGGAAGAATGCCGCGCCGTAAAAGATGAATATGAAATTCAATGTACAAAAAATGCCTGTGCCATAACTGATGAAATGACAGATGAAATCGAACGCATGGTAAAATCAAATCCTTCGCTTACAGAAACTGACATTGCACTTTTTGCAGAACGTTACCTCAGAAGCAAAGGAGCCGAACGTACAAGTTTTGATACTCTTGCCGCAGGACCGCAGCGTTCATTTGCAATCCACGCATTTCCGGGATACACAGGCGGCCCGTGGGGATGTCAGGGATTAAGCATTCTTGATTACGGGGTATGCTATGAAGGATATGCTTCCGACTGTACGATTACTGTAGCAAAGGGGCCTCTTAATAAAGAACAGGAAAAACTTCTTGATCTCGTACAGACAGCAGCTGAAGAATGCAGAAAACTTTACATGCCCGGCAAAAAAATAATTGATGCCGCAAGAAAGGCTGATGAGATTTTTGCAGCTGCAGGCAAAAAAATGCCCCATGGTCTTGGCCACGGGACAGGTCTTGAGATTCATGAATCTCCGTTCATCAGCATGAGGGCTGCAGAAGATCAGGTATTTGTTCCCGGCAACATCATCACCCTTGAACCGGGACTTTATGATCCTGAACTGGGTGGAACCCGTCTTGAAAATGACGTTCTTATTACACCAGACTCAAACGAAATTCTGACCCGTTCACGAATCATGTATTTGTAATCTTTTCAAACATGCGCTCAACTTCTTTTTCAAGCTTACCGGACTTTTCCTTATCAGGAAGTTCATAAACAAGAGGAAGCATTGAATTAAGAATGGTGAGCGCAAGCTTTTTCTTGTCAAAGTTAACTCCGGATATATCATCATCACCAAGCTGATCCCTGATTGCACTGGCCTGGGCAAGGAGACCTCTCTTACCGCTTCGTCTTGCAATAATGAACTCCAGCTGCAGGTTTGTACGGCTTCTTAAAAACGCATCTGACTTTCCGTCAGGAAGAAACTGTGAAAAGGCTTTAAGATTCTGAAACAGTTTGCTTGTAAGACTGAACTTCTGTGAAGTTTCATATTCAGTAAGTTCATCAACAATGCGCCGTATCGTATCTGCTGCCATTTCATAGACATCTTCTTCCGGACGTACGGCAGGCTGGCTTTCTGCAAAGGCAAGTTCCTCCGGAGTAATTGCAGGCCAGTCCAGTTCCTCATCATCATCTGCTTCACTGGCAATTTCATGGGCAAGGGAATCAATATCCTGTTCCTCAGGTTCGGCTCCTGCATCTGATTCAGGTCCTGCTTCTGCCTCAGTTTCCTCTGAAGCTGCAGGTTCCGGTTCACTTTCCAGTTCAACCTCAGGGTCTCCGGCTTCTGAAGGTAATGCTTCTTCATCTTCAGCAGGAAGAACTTCTTCTATTTCATTTTCATCAGGATCTTCCTTCATCATGTCATAGGCATCACGAAGCTCATCTTCATCAGAGAACATAGGTTCCTCATAAGGAGAATCCATGTCATTTTCAGGCATTATTGAATCCGGAGAATCACTTTTACGGAGAATATCTTCATCATCCATAATGTTTTCGTCCGGCTCATATTCCGTTGCTTCATTCTGAGGCAATGACTGGTTGTAATCAAATTCATCGGCAGCATCTTCCAGCTCATCTTCACTTAAAAGAGGCTCAACTGATTCCCCTGGTGCTGACGGTTCTTCATAGAGAGGTTCTTCTTCATAAAGAGGTTCCTCTTCTGATTCTGGTTCAGCTTCCGGCTCAGGTTTCCGCAGCTGTTCCGGTTCAGGGTCAAATTCAGGCTCAGGTTCCGGTTCAGGTAACGGCTCAGGTTTCTGAACAGGTTCTTCCGGTTCGGAAGGACGATAAGGTTCCGGTTCAGGTTTCTGCTCCGGTTCCTTTCTATTTTCAGGAAGTCCATTCTGTTTTTCTGCAGCCTCCTGAAGCTGTTTCTTTGCATCCTGAAGTTCTTTTGCCAGATCCTGAAGTTTTTTCAGTTCTTCATTACGTTTATCAGTCTGATCATCTTCATACTTCTGAAGACGCTCAAGATCCCTCTCCTGATTCTGTCTCTGCTGCTCGGCAAGTTCCTGCTTTGCATTCTGAAGTTCCTTTGCCAGATCCTGAAGTTTCTGAAGTTCTTCATTACGTTTCTGTTCATAAGCGTCATCCTGAGAAGGCAACTGAGGCTGAGGCTGTTGCGGCGGTTGTGGTTGTGGTTGCGGCTGAGCCATATCCTGAGGACGCTCATAAGCAGGTTCTTCAGGCCGGTTGTTTTCATAAGGATCCCGGTACTGAGGACGGGGAGGCTCTTTTTTCTGCTGATAATCATTCTGCAGTTCATCCAGACCGTCACTCAGTTCAAAAGGAGTATCGTTCTTTTTCTGAGGCATGATGTCTTCCGGAGAAAACATATTGTCCATATTATCTTCCGAAGGTCCGCGGCTTGAATCTGCTCCGAAGCTGTTATTTGCAAAGAAGTCATCGTCATCATCCTCATCTTCTTCATCAAGACCGTCCAGAGCATCGTCATATTTACCCACATTGTCAGCAAGGATTTCCTGATCAAGTTTTCCTGAATCAAAAATATCCTCAATGGAAGAAGTATCATCCGTAAGCTTTTCAAAATCATAGGGATCACGACTTTTAAGTTCTTCTTCCGGTGTAAGTTCCTTTTCTTCCGGCTTATCAGAATCATCTGATTCAAACTCGGAACCTATTTCCGCAGAATCGGCAGAGGGCTGTGCAGAAGCAAGCTCAGAATCAATAAAACTGTCATCATCAGTTTTTTCTTCCTGACGGCTGTTCTTTTCGTCAGAAAGCATTCTGTCATTGATGTGCTCCATACCTTTTTTAGAAGCCATGTTGTCTTCATCAAGATCACCTATCTGCTTATAATAAGAATAGGAATCTGCAAGATTACCCAGCTGCTCAGATGTTTCAGCAAGCTTTTTCAGAACTCCCGTATCATCAGGATTATTTTCATTAAATTTCTTATAGTACTTTTCTGCCTTATCAAGATTACCAATCTGAGAAAATCTCTTGGCGCAGTCTTTATAAAAATCATCATATTCAGGTTCTTTGTCACGAATTTTTTTCAGACACTGAAGTGCCTTCTCTTCTTCATTACGGCAGATGTAATACTGTCCCATAAGATTAAGAGTTTTTGCGTCCTCCGGGTTTTCTTTCCAGAGCTTTTCGATTTTTTTACTGGCCTCTCCAATTTTGTTTGCACTTAAAAGAATTGAAGCAAACTGATGCTGCACGTCAGAATCCTTCGGTGCAATTTTTTCAAGATGAGTCATTGTCTGAATTGCATCATCATTTTTTCCGGTAACTTCATAATTATCAGCAAGGGCAGACAGAGCCTTTTTGTTATCAGGATCGTAATGCAGGGCTGCCTTAAATTCTTTTTCTGCATCATCATATTCACTTTGGGAAGAATAAACTTTTCCCATTTTTGTGTGCATGTCAACATTTGAAGGATCAAGTTCGATTGCATGCTGAACCATTTTCCCCGCTTCTTTGGTTCTGTTTTTCTTCAGCAGCATGTCGGCATAGGAATCAATGGCATCTATCCAGCCCGGCTTTGTTTTCAAAGCCATTTCATACTGAGTTTCCGCAAGATTATATTTTCCGATTTTACTGTAGCTGTCTGCAAGATTAAGATGAAGGACAGGATGATTCGGATCAACTTTAAGACCTTTCAGATAATAGGAAATTGCTTCTTCATTTTTATTTTCTGCGGCATAAACCGAACCGATATGATTAAGGGCAAGAACATCCTGAGGATTTTCATCAACAACCCTCTTGAAACATGAAATTGCTTCTTCATTCATTCCCATCAGCCGGTATGTGAATCCCATGTTATAGAAAATCTGCGTATTGTTCTCATCAACAATTACAGCTTTTTCGAGAACAGCAATGGATTCCTCATATTTTTTCATTCGCCTGTAAATGGCACCCATATTATTAAGAGCATTAACATTATCCGGCTTTAAAATAATGATTCTGTTAAAAACCTCGAGCGCCTGACTGTCATTGCCGCTTTTTACGTACATCTCCGCAAGATTTTTAAGAAGACCTACGTTTTCAGGATCATCCTTCAGCATCCCCGTATAAATTCTGGAAGCCGTGGAATAATCCCTTGCAAGGACTGCGGATTTTGCTCTTTCTAAAAGTACTGCATTAGAATTCTGCATATTTCATTCTCCAAAAAATCTTCAGCGGTTAAGCGGTCTTGCGTAAACCTCTTTAGAGAGATCCCCCATGATTCTGGAATCTCTTTTTGAATAGGCTGCAACCGCAAAATAATAAATCTTTCCGTTTTTCAGACCTGTAAGCGTTATTCCGGTTATGTTACCGGCATCTACAGGCGAGGCTCCTTCTACAGCTTCCCTGCCGAGATATTCTCCGGGACGCTCCCCATAATAAACATAATACCCTCCGGCGTTATTATCTATTGAATAACTCCAGGTTAGAGTAACAGAACCGTTAGAAGGAACAGCTTTTATATTAAAGGGAGGAAGAGGTGCAGGAGTTTCTACATAATGAAGATCAATCTGCGTAACGGAAGGAGTATTTTTTCCGCCGCCGTCACTGTAGAGATCTGCAGCTATCTGAAAATACAGTCCTTCAGTATTAAGGATTTCTTCATGATTAGTTACAGGAATCCATTCAGGATAGTTTTCGGTCCAGCTGAAAAAATTGTCCCCGCTCCTTACGAAGAAAACAACATCCGTCTGTTCCGGTGTATCTATAATCGCATCCAGTCTCGTAAGTTTTGCACACTGGGAAATAAGAATAGGCTGAGTTTCAAAACGGCCGCCTTCCTTACGGTACGTATCAAAATTGAAATCTGGAAGAGTTTCGGAAACTGCCTGACGGGAAATATGAAAATCATCAATTACACCGGAAAACTGCGGACATATATCTATATCAGCCGTAACGCCAGTCTGGAACATATAAACGGAACCGCCGGTTTCTTTTCCGGTGGTAGTCATGTATTTTAAGGCCTCCAGTTCTCCGTTAATCCTGTATTCAAGAAGCCCGGTATCCTGATTGTAGCTTATGGCATGATGAGCCCAGGTATTAGGAATAATCGTTCTGTAACTTGAAATGCTGACTTCTCCTGAATTATCTACAAAGCCGTCAAATACATTTGTAAATACCCACTGCAGCCTGTTACCGTAAAAGCTGGCGCGGATTATCTGATAAAGGGAATAACCTGAAACAGTGCGGGAAGATCTCCAGGAAAATACGATTTCTCCGTTTTCCGCAATGAATGGATACAGCCAGAATTCTATCTCAAAAGAACCGGTAGCATTTTCGCTTCCAAAAATAGAGCCTGGATTTCCGCGAAGTCTGAGTCCGTTATTTTCCCGTATGAGGCCGCCCTTTTTTCCCATCTTGCATCTTGAAGTCGGCGTAACTTCATTAAGAATGACGCTGTAATTTCCGCAGGCATCTTCCGGAACCTCTCCCTCAAAATCAAGAAGAAGATCTGACATAAAAGAAGTTTTCCTGCTGTTTGTATCCAGCTTGACTGCATCATAACCGAAACGGCCTTTTCCCATTACAACTCCGTCCCGTCTGGACAGAACAGGCCAGCCATCCTTACCGCCGAGAGTCATTACTTTTTCTTCACCATAAACTTCCGGCACTATGAAAGTCAGGACTAAAAATGTTACAATACGCAAGAATGAATGATATGTCTTTACCATCACAAAAAAACCTCTCACCCCGGGAAATACTTCATCAAACGGCACTTAAAGCACCGAAACAGAGCGGTGTCTATATGTGGCGCAATGAAGCAGAAACCGTCATTTATGTAGGCAAGGCAAAAAACCTAAAAAACAGGCTTTCTTCATACTTCAGCGGGAACAAGGACATTAAGACCAGGCTCCTCATCAGCAATGCCCGCAGCATAGAATACATAACAACCAGCAACGAATACGAAGCTTTCCTTCTGGAAAACAACCTTATAAAAAAGTACACGCCCCGTTACAACATCAACCTTAAAGACGGAAAATCTTACCCCGTGCTGAGAATCACAAAAGAAAAATATCCCAGGATATTCAAGACACGACAGGTGATTCATGACGGATCAGTCTACTTCGGACCTTTTCCAGATGCCACAGCCCTTGATACTTTCATAGAAACCCTCTACGAAATATATCCACTCAGGCACTGCAAAAGCTTTAAGGAAAAATCGTCGCCCTGTATGTATTACCATATAGGAAGATGTCTTGCCCCATGTTCAAAAGACATAAAACAATCCACCTATACTGAATTTATCGAAGAAATAACGGCTCTACTTGAGAATAAAGGAGAAGAAACTCTCAAAAAACTCCATTTTCAGATGAAAGAAGCTGCAAAAAACATGAATTTTGAAAAGGCTGCAAGGCTGAGGGACGGAATAAGGGCCCTTACAATACTTCAGAATCAGAATTCAGTTGAATCCTTTTCAGGAGATGACAGAGACTATATTTCAAGCTGGCGGGAAGGAGAACTCATCAGCTTTACTGTCCTTAAAATCCGTGAAGGAAAACTTCTGGGCCGTGATAACTACAGGACTGTTTCCCTTAATGAAGACACGGAAATTCTTCCTGAATTCATGAGTGCGTTCTATACAGAAAAAGAAAACATACCTCCCGTCATATATATTGATTCAGTTTTTTCAGATGAAGAAAAGACTTCCGATTTTGCAGAAGAAATAAAAAACATACAGAAATTCTTAAATGAAACCTTCAGCACTAATACTTCAATAATAAACTTCGGGCTTTCAAAATCAGAATCAGGTATTCACAGGGCATCACTGGACATGGCACGACAGAATGCCCGCGAAGACATCATCCGCCGGCTGAGGGAAAGAGGCGATTATCCTGCAATGGAAGAACTTCAGAAAGTACTGAACCTGCCGAAACTGCCGGTAAGAATAGAAGGATTTGATATTGCCCATATCGGTGGAAAGTTTCCGGTTGCATCCCTCATCAGTTTTTACAACGGCAATCCCGATAAAAAAAATTACCGCTACTTCCGCCTTAAAACAACTGACGGTCTTATAGATGACTTTCAATCCATGCGGGAAGCTACGACACGCCGCTACACAAGACTCCTTAATGAAAAAAAAGAACTTCCGGATCTTATTTTAATAGACGGAGGCATCGGACAGGTAAATGCAGTTGACGGAGTATTAAAAAGCATAGGCCTCGACATTCCCATTGCCGGTCTTGCAAAACGGGATGAAGAAATATGGAGGCCCCACACAAGTGAACCGGTATGCCTTCCAAAGAGAAGTGACGCATTAAGACTTTTACAGAGAGTCAGGGATGAAACTCACAGATTTGCCACAAGCCGCAATCAGGAGCTGAGAACTAAGGAAAATACAGTTACACCGTTTATAAAGATTTCAGGAATCGGAAAAGAACGGGATAAACTCCTTATGAAAAAATATGGTACGCTTGAAAAATTGAGCAGGGCACAGGAAAATGAAATTGCAATGCTCTTAAACATAAATGCTGAAAAAGCATCAATGATTCTTACCTCTGCAAGAGACCTTTACCGGCAGCAGACAGAAGTTAAAGAAAAAGAAATGCTTTCTCTGGATTTACCGGGAACTACAAAAGAAAAAGCTGCACGGTCAAAGAAAAACCAGCTTCTTGCCCAGATGGCGGCAGGAGAGCTTACTGCAGCTGAAAATATCGAGGAATAAATATGAGTAAGGTAACATTAAAAAAAGAAACCCTGTTTGAAAAATCAAGAGAGCTGGGACTTAATTACGTACTGGCTTTTAATCCCGACAGACTTCTTGCTCCCTGCTGGAATGCCATGGGAAAAACATCTCCTGCAAAAAACTACGGCGGCTGGGAAAGCATGCAGATTCAGGGACATTCCCTGGGACATTACATGAGCGCCCTCGCTGCATTCTATGCTTCTACAGGAAGTGCTGCCGCTAAAGAAAAACTTGATTACTGTGTCTCAATAATAAAATCCCTTCAGAGGGAAGACGGATACTTCGGCGGAATTCCGGCTGCTCCTTTTGAAAAGGTTTTCAATTCCCGGGGTGACTTTAAGGTTGAGCGCTTTAATCTTGCAGACTGGTGGGTTCCCTGGTATTCAGTTCATAAAATATATGCAGGGCTTATTGACGCATACAAATCCGGCAGAAATACTGATGCTTTTGAAATCGTAAAAAAAATGTGCAACTGGACAATTGCGGGCACCTCCAGAATGACTGATGAAGATATTCAGAAAATGCTTACCTGCGAGCACGGGGGAATGTGCAAGGTATTTGCAGATATGTACGAACTTACAGGTGAAAAAAAATACCTTACGGAAGCAGAGCGTTTCATTCACAGAGAAATATTCCTGCCGCTTTCAAAAAAAGAAGACAGGCTTCAGGGATATCATGCAAACACTCAGATTCCAAAAATAATCGGACTTGCAAAACTATATGACCTTACAAAAAAAGAAGAATACAGAACTGCTGCAGAATTCTTTTTCAATACAGTCACAAAAAAAAGAAGCTATGCTAACGGAGGCAATTCCGTAAGCGAGCATTTCGGCCGTGAATACGATGAGCGGCTTGCAAGAGACACTACGGAAACCTGTAATACCTACAACATGCTTGAACTGGCAGAGTATATTTTCAGATGGAATCCTTCTTCCGAAACTGCAGATTTTTATGAACGGGCCCTTTACAATCACATACTCGGCTCACAGGATCCGGATACAGGGGCAAAGACATATTTCGTTTCACTGCTCAGCGGATTTTTCAAAGTCTACTGCTCAAAAGAAAATTCCTTCTGGTGCTGCACGGGAACAGGTATGGAAAATCCGGCAAGATATACCCGCTTTATTTTTACAAAGATAAACGACACGCTGTATATAAATCTTTTCATACCTTCAGTTTATGAAGAAAACGGATGGAAAGTTTCTATAGAAACAGATTTCCCTTACAGTCAGAAACTTAAGGTAAAAATTCTTTCAAAAGGTCAGTCTCCGCTGAAACTAAAATTAAGAAGTCCATGGTGGAATCCCTTACCTGAAACAGAATCAGACGGTTATGTCACAATCTTCCCGGAAGAAAGCAGTAGTGATTTCTTTGAAACCGAATTAAAGATGAACTTAAGCGTAAGACATACAAAAGACGGAAGCACGAACTTCAGCATTTTCTACGGTCCCCTTCTGCTGGCAGCTGACTGGGGAAACAGCGGACTTCCGGCAGACATTACGGACAGTCACCTTGTATACATGAACACAAGGGCAATTGAAACTCCCCGCATTACCGCAAAAGCTGAAGAGTTTATTAAGCACTTTACAATTACAGACAGTAAATCCCTTTCCTTTTCAGCTCCAGGTTCTGATACAAGCAGCGGAAAGCCCGTACTGTTCAGGCCCTTCTTTGATGTTCACCACAAATGGTATTCCGTATACTTCAACAACGGAATGTCTCCTGAAGATGTCCGCCTGAAAAAACTTGAAGAAATAAGCCGTGACTTTATTGAATGCGGAAGGCAGCAGAGTGAAATCGAACACGGATTTAAATCAGAAAACACGGAAAGCGGATACCTGGGAGAAGTTGACAGAAGTTTCAGAAAATGCAGGGATAAATCTTCCTGGTTCAGTTATAAAATCAGGACTGCAGAAAAACTCATCATAACTGTTTTTGAAAAAGACTCTCTTGATGCAGTAATCAAATGCAACGGAAAAGAAACCACAAGGATTATTCACGAACGGAAAAATGAAAATTCCCTTGCAGATATTGAAATTAAAATTCCTGAAGGAATTACAGAAGAACCCTTTATGGAGATAAGGATATGCGGAACGGAAGAAAACCTGCGCATTCTTGAAATCCGTTCCGCATAAAGTTTAAAACTGTTCTTTAATCAGAGTCCTGCCGGAGGAATATTAAAAAGTGCAGAAATGTTTTTATCTGCAAGAACACACAGTTCTTCCGTACTGACATTTCTGCAGCCGGCAACAAACTCATAAGTATGCCGGACGAAAACAGGATTATTAGGATTGCCCCTCAGAGGCACGGGTGCAAGATACGGAGAATCAGTCTCAAGAAGAATCCTGTCATCAGGAATGTATGACAGAAGTTTTTTCATGTCTTCCATCCTGCTTTTCTTTGTATACGTTACACTGCCGCTTAAACTGATGTACCACCCCAGATCAAGAAAAGACTTAGCTTCTTCAAGACCATAAGAATAACAGTGAATGATTCCGTTATTGTATCCGGAATTTTTTATGCACTGCAGGGTATCCTCATAAGCATCCCGTGAGTGAACGATAAAAGGAAGCTGCATTTTTTTTGCAAGCTGAAGCTGCATTTCAAAAAGTTCGGCTTCACCGTTATAAACGGCAGCATTAAAATCCTCCTTACACCTGCCGTCAGTTCCGGAAGGATTCCAGTGATGATCAAGCCCCCCTTCTCCAATCGCAGCAAGTCTTCCTGAAAAAACACCATCCTTCTTCTTAAAAGCCTCAATCTGTTCTTCAAGTTTTTTAATGCACTCTTCACGATTTACAATTGAATCAATATCCGGCCATATTCCTGCAGAAAAATACATAAACTTTTCTGCCTTTCTGCGGTGATCGTCGTCCATACGATCAAGACAGTCTTCCACTACTTTACGTCTGTAAAGCAAATCACTACTGTCCGTACCGATATCCATGCCAAAATAAACATCAGCATCAGCCATTTTTGACAGAAGTTCTGCTCCGAACTCAGGAGAATTTTTTTCGACCAGATAATGAAAATGAAAATGGGTATCACTGAACATTCACACAACCACCTTCTGACGGAGAAAACTTATGCCCTCTCCAAAAGAATTATTTTTTACGCACTCCACAATCTGTTCATGATCATAAACATTTTCCGGATAAAGTACGACAACCGCTTCATCCCCGTTACGCAAGAAATTTGATTCTCCAAATTCTGTATATCTTGTTGCACCGATGGAAACAAAAATCTTAGAAGGAAACCCTGCTTCTTTCAAATAAGAATTAATATCTTCCGCAGGCCCTTCATCTTTCTGGGAATTAAGTTTTTCGCAGATCCAGTCCAAAAGCTTGCCGTATATATAACTGTAATCTCTGACGGCAGAATCTTCTCCATAATCATGTACCTGACCTTCCCTTACAAGAAAACTTGCAATTCTGTAAGAATCAATACAGCTGCCCTTTCCGGAAAAATCCTTAAGTTCTATCTGTACATCAGAAAATCCTTTGGAACTGCAGCCCCAGTTTTTTTTCTCACTTATTTTTTTTGCACCTGCTTTTCTTATGGAACAGTCATTTGATGCACCGAAACATACAGAAACAAGTTTCCTTACAGTTCCATCTTTCCATTCAGCATTAAACACAACGGCACATTCAGGTTCTATCTGAAGTTTTTCTTCTCCTGCAGGAAAGATTATTTTCTTACTGTCAAAGGGAAATACGGATAAAAATTCAGGAACATTTTTTTCTGCTCCCGGAATATAAGTCGGAAACAAGGCTTTAGGAGCTGAAGCTTCCTTCGTAACCACATTAACAAAATCTGCAGCTTCACCGGCCTGTTCAAGATGCCCCGTAAAATTTCCTGCAACACCAAAACAGGCTGCGTCACGTAAATCCATCATAATCAAAACCTCTCTTTTACTTCAGCTACTTTAAACTGAATTCAAAATATGTAAAAGAGTGACGGTTTCTGAAATTATGCTTTTATTTTATAATTATTGCATATATAATTTAACAGATAAGTTAATATAGTTTCAGGTCAAATCTGACTTCAAAAACATCAGGAGTTTCTACCAAAAGATGTCCACTATCAGGCTGACAGATTTAATAGACAAAAAGACTCTCCAGAAAATTCAGGACGTTTTTTCCCGCTTTACAGGAATCGCTTCCTTAATTACAGACAGAGATGGAATTCCCATTACTAAAGGAAGCGGATTTACAACCTTCTGCAGTAAAATGAACCGCTCGTCAAAACTGGGAGAAAATCTGTGCCGGCTGTGCGATAAAAAAGGAACCTTAAAGGCAATTCAGGAAGGAAAAGTTTCCGTATATACATGTCATGCAGGCCTTATTGAATGTGCCATGCCTATTACAATAAATGACGAACTGGCCGGCTGCTTTATCGGAGGTCAGGTACGTCCGCCTGAAATTGATGAGGCACTTTTACGCCGCAGGGCAATACGGCTTAACCTCGATCCTGATGAATATATAAAAGAAGCTTACAATACAAAAGAAAAAAATCCCCGGGAAGTTGCAAGGGCTGCAGAATTTTTGGGAGAACTTGCCGGAGTAATTTCTACAATGGCATTAAAAAACTACACCACCCTTCAGAACACAAAAATGATGGAAAAAGCCTCCAAGGCACAGGCGGTGTTCATTTCTGACATGGCCCGGAAAATGGAAGAAGCTATAAAACACTGGACCAGTGATATTTCCAGTGTTGCTAAAATGGAAGACTTTACGCAGGTAAAAAAACGAGTCTCAGAAATTGCAGATCAGGGCTCTGAACTTTATTCCATCGTTGCAGATTCCATGAGTTTCATCGATGACTCAGAAGGAAAAGCTGCCCTTTACGAAAAAGTATATTCACCTGCCGTAGACTTCACAATCACAGCAAACGGGCTGAAAAAAATCCTTCCGAAAAATTCCCCGGAACTTATTTTCAACGTAGAAGACTCAGTGCCGGAATTTATTCTTGGTGACGTTACAAGAATTTCCCAGATACTCTTCAAACTGACTCAGGATGCAATCCTTCAGTCTGACAATTCTAAAGTAAGGGTAAGTTTTTCTGCACAAAAAAAAGGCTATGCCACAATGCTCATACTGACTGTAGAAAATCAGAAAAGCAGGACCGCAGATGAAGAAATCAAATTTATCTCTGATTATTTTTCTACCGGATCTAAGGCATTTCTGGTTCATAAAATAATTACGGAAATGGGACTTCCCCTTGTTTACATGCTCATTCATCAGCTCAGCGGAACTTTCTCAATCTCTAAAGATGGCTCAGGAACAGTTACAACCGTAGTAAGCATTCCCCAGCTGGAAGACAAAGGAGATACAAAATGAATGTAACTCCACAGATGATTATAGATGCAATGAAAAACGAAGAATTCATCGTATACTATCAGCCAAAAGTTTCACTTCTCCGGTACAATCTTGCCGGTGCAGAAGCTTTATGCAGGTGGATTCATGACGGAAAACTCATTCAGCCGGACCTTTTTATTCCTCAGCTTGAAAAGATGGAAGAAATTGCTGAGTTTGATTTTTATCTTCTTGAGCATATATGCCGCGATATAAGAAAATGGCTTGATGAAAAACTTAATGTCGTCAAAACCTCAGTAAATCTTTCCAGATGCCACAAAATGAATGATGCACTTCTCAAACGCCTTGTAGGGACAATCGATAAATACCGCATTCCCCACCAGTACATTGAGTTTGAGCTTCTGGAAAGCACAATGGAAGTTAACTATGACGAATTAAAATCCCTGCTGACCGGGCTTACTCTGGAAGGCATTACCACATCTGTTGATGATTTTGGAATCGGATATTCCTCAATGAATCTTATAAGAACGCTCCCATGGAACGTTATAAAAATAGACAAAAGCTTTGTTCCGAAAAGTGATTCAGACTACCGCCAGCACACGATTTTCAGACACCTGATTTCCATGGCAAGGGATCTTGGTCTTGACTGTATAGTTGAAGGAGTTGAAACCGTTGAGCAGGTACGTCTGTTAAAAGAAAACAAATGCTACCTTGCCCAGGGCTTCTTATTTGACAGACCTCTGCCTCCTGCAGAATTCCGCAGAAGGCTTTTAGGTAACTGAAGGAATTTTAATTTCTGATTGCATCAATATTTGCAGAACCGGCCTTTACAAACGGAAGAACGTTTTCTGCCATTGAAATATCAATCTTTACGAAATGCGGTCCAGGTGTAAATGCTTTTTTATACCACTCAGCATCAGCACATGCATCAACGGCATCAATACCGAAGCCTGCTGCCAGAGTCATAAAATCAGGAACCTTATCAAAAATACTTGCACTGTAATTTTTTTCAAAAAGATATTCCTGCTGCTGGCGTACCATTCCCAGAGAACCATTCTGAAATACAAAAACAGTAACGTTAAGATTCTGTTCCGCAAGAGTTGCCATCTCCTGGAGGTTCATCATGATGGAACCGTCACCGGAAATACATACAACTCTTTTTTCAGGATTTGCAAGAGCTGCACCCAGGGCTACAGGAAGACCGAATCCCATTGTTCCCAGAGAACCGCTGGTAAGGAACTGACGGGCATGCTCAACAGGATAATACTGGGCACTCCACATCTGATGCTGACCTACATCTGTAGTTACAATTATTTCATTTTCATGAACGCCGGCTTTTTCTGCAGCTTCAGGTATAGACTTGATGAATGCCCTCGGATTAACGGAAGAAACTCCCTCCGGACGTCCAAGTTCAATGCTTTCTGATTCCCTGAAAACAGTCTCAAGTTCACCCAGCCACTGAAATCTGGCAATCTTGCATTCACCCAGTTCAGGAGTATTTTTTGTATCCTCAAGTTTCTTAACAAGAACAGGAAGGGCTTTTCTTATATCACTTACGATTGAAATGTAAGAAGGGAGAATTTTATTTATTTCTGCCGCATCAATATCAATATGAAGTATTTTTGCCTCCGGACAGAATTTTGCAATGGCACCTGTTGCCCTGTCATCAAAACGAACTCCAAGGGCAAGGACTGCATCAGCATCATGAATTGCTTTATTGGCAGCATAACTTCCGTGCATTCCCACCATACCGAAATTATTTGAGGCAGAACGGGGATAAGCACCGATACCCATAAGACTTGTTACTACAGCCGCATCAATAACTTTAAGAAGCTTCTTGATTTCTGCAGAAGCCTTTTCGTCATTACAGCCGCCTCCAAGATAAAGAACAGGGTGTCTGGAATTAAGAAGAACCTCTGCCATGAGGGAAGCATTTTTTTCCAGTTCCTCTTCAGGGGTTTCAAATTTTATTGAAACAGAAGGAGACTTCTTTTTTGAAAGCTCCGGCCATTTTTCAAATTCAACAACCTGAGTCTGAACATCGCGGGGAACATCAATAAGTACAGGTCCCGGTCTTCCGCTTACAGCAATCTGAAAAGCCTTAGGAACGGCTTCAAGAAGCTCAAGGGCATTCTTTACCATCATGCTGTGCTTTGTTATAGGAAAACTGAGTCCGAAAGTATCTGCTTCCTGAAAGGCATCTGTTCCGATAAGGGATGTATTTACCTGCCCCGTAAAGGCAACTACAGGTACGGAGTCACAGCGGGCATCAGCAATTGCCGTAAGAAGATTCATTGCGCCAGGTCCGCTTGTTGCCATGCAGACGGCAGGCTTTCCTGTGGAACGAGTCATACCCTGGGCAATAAATCCTGCGGCCTGTTCATGACGGACCAGAACATGTTTTATATTGCTCCTGTTTAATTCATCATAAAGAGGAAGTATTGAACCGCCCGGAATACCGGCAACAGTTTTTATTCCTTCAAGTTCAAGTAATTTTGTAATAATCTGAGATCCGTTTGCTTTTATCATAATTACACAGTTTACTTGAGATAAAGTTTTTTTTCTACCATAATTGCTTGTATGTCATTAAATTGTAACGAAATAAACCTGATTTTAAGTGAAACCGATTTTAAAGGAGCATTCATTCAGGAAATAACACAAACGGGATTTGATACTCTGGGATTCAGGATTGTAAATAAAGGAGACGTGTTTAACTTCATCATCTGTACGACTCCTTCGTCCTGCAGGCTGAACATCACCGGCCAGAAGTTTCCCAAAAACAAAAAGCCGCTGCGCTTCAACGAATTCCTTAAAGCAAAAGTTCAGGGAATGCGCATAAATGATATTCATCAGATAGGTTTTGAAAGAATAGTAAAAATGGACGTATCCACCTGGAAAGAGAGACTCTTTCTTTACATAAAGCTGTGGAGCGGTGCTGCAAACGTAATTGTTACGGATGAACAGGGAACAATCCTTGACTGTATGTTCCGCCGTCCTAAAAAAGGAGAAGTTACGGGAGGAACTTTCTGTCCTGAAGAAAAAGAACTTTCTCCGGAAGAGATACAGCAGAGCCTTAAGAAATTCCCTGTAAGAAACTACGGAAGCGGAAACTCAGAGGAAAATGCTCCCCTTTCCTTCAACCGTTTTATCGATGAATACTACACGGAACACGCAGATTCCCTTTCAAGAGAAAGCCTTCTTGCTCAGGCAGAAAAGTGGTTCAACGTAAAGCACAGCAAAATGTCTTCCGCACTGGAAAATCTTCTTTCAAAAAAGAAACAGTTTGAAAATGCCGGCATGCTTAAACACACCGGAGACCTTATTCTTGCATTTCAGTCTCAGATAAACGGTTCATCCCTTTCCTGTACTGATTATGAAACCGGACGGGAAGTCTGCATACGCATTGATCCTAAACTTTCAGCCCAGGAAAATGCAGGGCTTTATTACGACCAGTATAAAAAAGCTAAAAGCGGAATGGATTCCCTGGAACATGACATTGAAATGAGCAGGAAGGCCCTGTCCACTCTTGAAGCAGAATATGCCGCAATGGTGAACGAAAAAAATGTGCTTAAACTGGAGCAGCTTTTAAGAAAAGACACAACGCCTAAGCAGAAGACGGAAAAACCACATCCGGGACTTCACTATGAACTGGACGGCTGGACAATCATAGTGGGACGTACGGCAAATGAAAACGACGACCTTTTAAGGCATTACGTAAAGGGAAATGACCTTTGGCTCCATACCAGGGATTTTGCAGGAGGCTATGTTTTTATAAAGGCAAGAAGCGGAAAATCCTACCCGCTGGACATAATGCTGTACGCCGGAAATCTTGCAGTATACCATTCAAAAGCCCGTAAAAACGGACAGGCAGACCTTTACTATACACAGGTAAAGCACCTTCGCAGGGCAAAAAACGGTCCGAAAGGCCTGGTTCTTCCTACAAATGAGAAAAACCTGCTGGTAAAACTGGATGAGGAAAAGCTTAGAAAACTTGACGAAGTAGAAAAATTCTCCTTATTATAGAATTCCGGTCACATGAGGATTAAATGAAAAAATTTTTTATTCTGACAGCATTTCTTTTATCGTTCCTCTTTTCAACTGCAGAAGAAGTATATATCTGCGTAGGTTCCTTTCTGGTAAAAGACAGTGCAAAAGAAACTGTAAAGATACTGAAAGAAAACTCTCTGGATGCTTTTATAAGCGGTTACTGTTCACCAGAAACAATTCCTCCGTACTACGAAACTCTTTATTTTTACAGAGTTCTGGTAAAAACAGAATGTAATTCAGAAAAAGAAATAGAAGATTTTAAGGCCGGCCTGTATGAAAATCCCGGCATAAAAAAACTCCGCCTGAAAGACTTCTGGAGATGCAGGACAATTAATCCTCTGAAAGATGACGGGGAAACAGCCGGAACAGATTTATCAAAAACCACCCCGGAACCTGTTACTGAACCGGAACCTGTTACTGAACCGGAACCTGTTGCAGAGCCTGAACCTGTTACTGAGCCTGAGACTATTACAGAACCTGAGCCTGCAGCTGAACCGGAAACAATTATAGAACCTGAGCCGTTCATCGAACCTGAACCGGAACCGGTTACAGATATTGAGCCGGTCAAAACTCCTTCTCCTTCAGAAACAAAAGCTGCTGTTCCCGGTACCTCAGAAGAAAAAACAGAAAAAAAGCCGGACTATGAATACATAAAAATTGTTCTCGACTGGAATTTTGAACCGGAAGACCTGGACTGCCACATCATATGCGGAAAACATCACGTTTTCTTCGGAAACAAGACAGAATACGGCATGAAACTTGCACGGGATGATTCAACCGGTTACGGTCCTGAAATAGTAATAATAAGAGAGCCTAAGGCAGAAGAAACCTACGAATTTTACGTACATAATTTTTCTGAAACCGGCAACTCTGTCAGTGACAGTCTTTCATATTCCGGAGCACAGGTCAGGGTTTACTTCAACAGCGAAAAAGAATGCAGCACTTATAAAATCACAAAAGGCAAGCCTGGAACAATCTGGCACGTCTTTGACATAAAAAATAAAAATGAAATTACGCTCATTGATGAAATTTCAAGTGAAAGTTTTATAGAAAAATTTCTTGTCAGAATAAATGAACGGAACGAACTTCTCAAAAAAACAGACACTGGGGACTATGAAGAACAGGACTCTGTAAAACAAAGCTCTGTAAAACAGAAAACAGAAGAAAGAGCGAAACCTGTTGCAGATGATGAAGATTATGTCATAAAATATGAACCTCTTTTGAATGAGGATTCAGAAAAAGAAGAGCTGTCAACTGAGAAAAAAGCAGAGGAAGCCCTTACGGTTTTCGAAGAAGACTTTCCGGTAATTGAAACGGAACCAAAAATTGAATATAGAATAGAAAGCACTCCCGGAAATGTAAAATGAATACCCTTTCCGGCAACAGTGTTCAGAGGTAAAAAAAATGAAAATCAGTGAAATTTTACAGAAAAAAAAGATAACCCTCAGTTTTGAAATTTTCCCGCCAAAACAGCAGGCAAACTTCAACAACGTTGTAAATACGGCAGTAAACCTTTCTTCCCTCAACCCGGATTTCATGAGCATTACCTATGGAGCCGGAGGAACTACAAGAGGCAACACTGTAGAAATCGCACAGAAAATTCTTGAAAGCGGAACCCCTGCCCTTGCCCATCTTACCTGTGTAGGTAATACGGAAGAGTCCATAAAATCCGACATACAGAAAATGAAAACTGCAGGAATTCAAAACATTCTTGCTCTCAGAGGGGACGTACCTCAGGGACAAACCATTGAATCTGCTACGACAGAATCTCTTCGTCATGCAGACCAGCTTGTAACAATACTCAAAAAAGAAGGCTTTTGTGTAGGAGGAGCCTGCTATCCGGAAGGTCATCCGGAAAGCGCAAACAGAGCCGATGACATTGAAAATTTAAAATATAAAGTCGATGCAGGGGTTGATTTTCTTACAACCCAGATGTTCTTTGACAACAACATGCTTTATTCATATCTGTACCGTCTTCAGTCAAAAGGAATTCACCTTCCTGTATTTGCCGGCATAATGCCGATTGTAAACTCAAATCAGGTAGAAAGAATGGTAAAACTTTCCTCAGCATACATTCCTGAAAAACTGTTAAGCATCTGTGACCGTTTTGCAGACAATGCACCGGCAATGCGTCAGGCAGGAATCGCTTATGCCACAGATCAGATTATAGATCTTATTTCAAACGGCATCCGGGGAATTCATATTTACGCAATGAATAAAGTTGACGTTGTCACAGATATAGTAAAAAATATTGACAGAATTATGGAAGCCGTAAACGACTAATCATCAGGAGAATACAAATGTCCGAAGTATACGATTCATTGAAGCTTGAAAACCAGCTCTGTTTTCCTCTGTATGCATGTGCAAAAGAAATCATCAGAAAATACAAGCCGTATCTTGACGAAATTGACCTTACTTACACGCAGTACATCACAATGATGGTTTTCTGGGAATACAAGAAAATGAACGTAAAAGAACTGGGCCAGAAACTTTTTCTTGATTCCGGCACCCTTACTCCGCTTCTTAAAAAACTTGAAGCAAAAGAACTTATCACAAGGGAACGTTCAAAAGACGACGAAAGAAACCTTATCGTAAAAATAACTTCTAAAGGAGAACAGCTCATCGAAAAAGCTAAAGACATTCCCGTAAAGATGTCAGGATGCGTTGCCCTCAGTTCAGAAGAAGCTCAGACCCTTTACAAAGTGCTTCATAAAATTCTCGGTTCCATCTCAGAATAAGAAGCCTTCCATATTTTTTTACAGAGAAAATAGAGAACAAAACCGCTGGTGGTTGCAGAACAGAATGTTGCGCACGGCTCGGCACAGAAAATTGCTTCAACTCCAAAGATTCTCGGAAAAATAAATGCAAGGGGAATCAGCAGAATGATCTTTCTGAGACAGGCTATGAAGACTGATATCTTTGCTTTTCCGAGGGCAACAAAAACTGTCTGGGCACAATGTTGCAGCCACATAATGTACATTCCAAGAATATAAAACCTCAGCATCGGTGCAGCTATATTAAGAAGCTGGCTGTCGCCGGTAAAAATGCCGGTATAAAAAAACGGAAAAAAACTTACAGACATAACCAGAAGAATTTCTGTAATACCAGTAACAAGAAGCATTACCGTAATTACATACTTCATTCTCAAAAACTTACGTGCCCCGTAATTATAAGAAATCAAAGGCTGTATTCCGGAACAGAAACCTGCAAGCGGAAGATAAACGATAAGCTGAACATTCTGAATTAAAGTCATTGCCCCGACCCAGTTATCACCGCCAAATTTATGAAGCCCGTAATTATAAACTGCATATACACCGCTTTCCGTAACTGTCATTATAAAAGGCGAGATTCCCAGTGCTGATATTTTATAAATTATGGAACCTTCCGGCTTAAAAATTCTGGAATCAATTTTAAGGCAGGAATTTTTTGACAGAAAAAATGCAAATATCCATGCTGCACTGATTCCCTGAGAAATTACCGTTGCCCAGGCAGCTCCCTTTACCCCCATTCCTAAAACAAAAATAAAAAGAGGATCAAGGATAATATTCAGAACCGCACCTATAAAAACGGAGAGCATGGCAGTTTTTGCATGTCCCTGACAGCTTATAAAAGGATTAAGTCCCATGGCAAGCTGAACAAAAACAGTTCCGCAGCCATAAATACGCAGATAATCCCTGGCATAAGGAAAAGTCCCTTCACTGGCACCAAAGGCATACAGAAACGGCCTGTAAAAAAGAAGCACGGTAAAAGTAAGCACTGCAGAAAAAAACAGCAGAAGGAAAAAAGCATTGCTGAAAATCTTCTGTGCCTGAATTTGTGCAGAGGAATCTTTTTCTTTTTTGCCCAGTTCAATTGCACACAGAGGAGCACCACCGCTTCCTGCAAATGCGCTGAAAGCACTTATCATCTGAAGTACAGGCAGGCATAATCCAACTCCGGTAAGGGCAGCCGAGGATGCGGAAGAAAGATGACCGATATAGATGCGGTCTACAATACTGTATAGAACATTAATAAGACAGGAAGCAAGAGACGGAAGGGCAAGTCTGAACATAAGCGGAAGTATTCTTGCAGACCCCAATTCTTCTGTTTTCATTGTTATAATTCTACGTATTTAAAAATTAATGTCTACAAATCTTATTAATATTATGATATGATTCTCAGCACAGAAACGGAGGCTATGGATGAACAGAGAACTTACTTTCAGGGAATTCTTATCACAGTCAGTAAAAGAAAAAAAATTCATATTCTTTGACGGCGGAATCGGAACAATGATTCAGAAATATCCGGCCGTAAGCTACCAGATTCCTGAAGACCTTAACTTTTATCACCCGGAAATAATAAAGGAAATCCATACCCTCTATCTCGAAGCAGGAGCAAACGTTCTGACGGCAAATTCCTTCGGCGCAAACAAAAAAAAGCTGGAAGGAGAAAATGCAAGATGGTCAGCTGCAGAATACATTAAAGAAAGCCTTAAACTGCAGAAAGAAGCCGTTGAAGAATTCAAAAAAGCACACCCTGATGACGACACCCCCCGTTTTATAAGCTGGGACTCAGGTCAGATCGGTAAACTGCTTGAACCTATGGGACCGCTCACCTTTGACGAAGCCTATGAAGCCTATAAAGACGCGGCAGTAACTGCAGAAAAAAACGGAGCACAGATTGCAATTCTTGAAACCATGAGCGATCTGTATGAGGTAAAAGCAGCTATTCTTGCAATTCAGGAAAACACAAATCTTCCCATAGCAGCAACAATGACTTTTCAGGATACCCTGCGCACGCTTACAGGAGCAGACGTACTTACCTGCGTAACCTACCTCGAAAGCCTTCATCCGGACATAATAGGATTTAACTGCGGCGGCTCACTGGAAGAAGATAAAAAACTTGCAGAACTTTTTACGAAGTATTCTCATCTGCCGGTTCTTGTACAGCCTAATGCCGGACTTCCTGAGAATATAAACGGAAAAGACGTATTCAAAGTTGAACCTGAGGAATTTGCGGAAATCCAGAGGGAAATTGCAGGAACCGGTGCCATGATCCTGGGAGGCTGCTGCGGCACAACACCAGCTCATATAAAATGCATGATCGGAAAACTTAACGGCATCACCTTTACAAAAGCAGAACACGAAGAACAGGGCAACACATATCTGTGTTCATACAACAGCACCGTACAGGTAGGAAAAAATGCAGGTCCAAAAATCATCGGAGAACGCATCAATCCTACCGGCAAAAAAAAGTGTAAGGAAGCCCTTCAGAATAAGGACATGCAGTTCATTCTCGATGAAGCAGAAAGCCAGATTAATGCCGGAGCTCATATTCTTGACGTTAACGTAGGCCTTCCGGGAATTGACGAAAAAGAAATGATGTGCCTTGCTGTAAAAACAATTCAGTCTACATTCAGTATTCCCCTGCAGCTGGACTCCAGCGAACCTCCCGTTCTTGAAAAAGCTTTAAGGTACTATAACGGAAAAGCCCTTGTTAATTCCGTTAACGGAAAACAGGAAGTCATGGACAAAGTGTTTCCACTGATAAAAAAATACGGCGGCGCAGTAACAGCCTTATGCATTGACGAAGAGGGAATTGCCCCGGTTGCAGAAGGCAGGGTTGCAGTTGCAGACAAAATCATCAGGGAAGCTGCAAAATACGGAATTCCTGTAAGGGATATATTCATTGACACCCTTACCCTGACTGTAAGTTCAGAGCAGAAAACTGCCCTCGAGACTGTCCGGGCCATCCGCATGCTTAAAGAAAAATACGGAAAAGACGGAATCCAGTTTGTTCTCGGTGTATCAAACATATCTTTCGGACTTCCGAGAAGAGACATTGTAAACTCAAGATTCTTCACCCTTGCCCTTGATGCAGGACTCAGCGCTGCAATAATAAACCCGGGCGCACAGAGCATGATGGATACCTACAGGGCATACCGTTCCCTTGCCTGCTTTGATGACAACTGCCTTGATTACATTCAGACATATACTGGAACACTGGACCCGACTACTGCAAAAGCAAAAGAAAAAATAATCGTTGATGCAGTAAATGACGGCACCATAAGCTTAAGCCTTAACCTTGGAGGCTCTGCCCCCTCGCATTAAGCCGGTAATTACCAGCGGAACTTCTGCAGGAATTATAAAACCGGCACCTGATGCAGCTCCTAAGAAAGAAGAAAAGTCTAATAATACTGACTCAAAAACAGCAGAAAGCAGACTCACAAGTACTGTCCCGGAAGAAGCGGAACTTATCGAAATAATCGAAAAAGGCTTTAAAGACAAAGCCCCGGCTTCTACATCCAGACTTCTTCAGGATCACAAGGCAGAAGAAATAATAAACAACTGTATTGTGCCTGCCCTTGATAACGTAGGAAAGGATTTTGAAAAAGGAAAAAAATTCCTGCCGCAGCTCCTTTTAAGCGCAGATACAGTAAGTTCAAGTTTCGCAAAAATAAAAGAAAGCCTGGAAGCTTCAGGACAGAAAGAACAGTCTAAGGGAACTGTAGTCCTGGCAACTGTGTACGGTGACATTCATGACATCGGAAAAAACATAGTAAGGGCAATGCTTGAAAACTACGGATACACTGTAATTGATTTAGGAAAAAACGTACCGGTAGACACTGTGGTACAGACTGTAATCGATAACAATATTCAGCTGGTAGGATTAAGTGCCCTCATGACTACAACCGTTGCAAACATGGAAGAAACCATAAAGGCACTCAGGAGGGAACTGGGCAAGCTCAACCGTACGACAAAAATAGTTGTAGGGGGCGCAGTTCTTACAGAAGACTATGCAAAGAAAATTGATGCAGACTTTTATTCAAAAGATGCAATGGAAACCGTTGCAGTTGCAAAAAAAGTTTTTGCATAATCCCTGTTAAAAAATTAACTCAGTATTCTTTTGCCGCACCTTTCTTAAAGATGGCGGCCTTACTGTTACGCTGCGTTGAAGTATGAACTCCAGGTCTTGAATGAGAAAAGTTTCTTGAACGGTCTCCAGAACCTCTGAATCCTCTGTCTCCTTCCCGGTCACGTCCACGTCCACCGCGGAAACCATCCCTTCTTCCAAAGCCTCCGCGTCCGCCTCTGCGCGACTCATAATCATCACCGCCGTTTCTGGAATCCTGATGCATATGAGGAATGGAACTGTCCGTACGGGAAAGTTCAAGAGCTCTTTTTGCAGCATCTGTAGGAAGATTAAGAAGACAGAACCTGTCTGCCATATCAATGGCATCTACATCCCTTCCGTGAATATGAAGAAGGGAACTGAAGAAATCTGCAATCTTTTTAGGATTATATCCGTCATGCCAGCCCATCTGAACATAAAGACGAATCTGGTTTTCTCCGGCCTGGGCACCGCGTCTTGAACGTCCTCCACGGTCAGAGTCAAACCTGTCACGGTCTCCCCGTCCACCGCGGACACTTACAGGTGTAATCTTTGAGTAACGTTTTTTACTGAGCATGCTTCCATATACAACAGACAGAAGTGCGGAAACTACTTCCTGAGGATTCTGTCCGTTACAGAGATTTTCTGCCATTACGTCAAAGCACGGATCTCCCTTTCTGAGATGAGGAATTTTTTCTGCAGGAACTTCTGCTGCTGCAACTCCTTCCGGGAGAGGAACAAGTTCTTCATCATCAGAAATTTTCTCAGCTGAAGTTTCTTCTCCAGAATCTTTCTGAACCAGTCCAAGCTTAGTTTTAAGATCATCAAAGAGTCTGTTTCTGCGAACTTCAATTACTTCTTCCACAGAAGGAATCTGGCCTTCCGTCATTTCTCCCTTAGCACTTCTTTTTACTGCAGCGCGAAGGAAACCAAGTTTTCTGCGGGTTTCTTCAGGACGTACAAAAGTTATTGCAATACCGCTTGAACCTGCACGGCCGGTACGTCCGATTCTGTGTACATAAGTAGCACCGTCAAAAGGAAGATCATAGTTTACTACATGAGTAAGTCCTTCAATATCAATTCCTCTGGCAGCAACATCAGTAGCAACTACGACACGGGTCTTTCCGCTTCTGAAACGGGCAAGAATTTTTTCACGCTGATTCTGAGGAATATCTCCATGAAGGGCAGCAACCTGAAGACCTCTTTCATCAAGGGCCTTGCATACATAATCTGCATCTGTCTTTTTCTGAACGAATACAATTCCGTAAAAGTCAGGTGAATAATCTATGAGACGGGTCAGGGCTTCAATTTTATCACCATCCCGTACAACCCAGTATTTCTGATCAATAAGAAGCGGTTCTTCTACTACGCCTTCTTCCTCAACTATCTCATAATCTCCCATAAACTTCTGGGCAATTTTAAGAATAGGAGCAGGAATTGTTGCACTGAATAAAAGAACGCGGCAGTCAGGATTTGCCTTTGAAAAAATATTTTCAATATCATCAACAAATCCCATATCAAGCATTTCATCTCCTTCGTCAAGAATGAAATACTCAATTTTACTGATATCAAGAACTCCCCTCTCCATAAGATCCTGAATGCGACCCGGAGTTCCCGTAACAATTTCTACACCACGGCGAAGTGAACGTATCTGCTCACTCATGGAAGCACCGCCGTAAACAACGGCAGTACGCGGAAAACGTCCCGTAGAAAAAGAAGTCATTTCAGTACAGGTCTGCATTGCAAGCTCGCGGGTCGGCTCGAGAATTATTGCACGTACATGATCACTTTCACTGCGGATGTTCTGAACGATAGGCAGACCAAATGCGGCAGTTTTTCCGGTACCGGTTCTTGCCCTTGCGATAATATTTGAGTCTCCGTTAAGAAGTCTTGGAATGGCAAGCACCTGAATAGGTGATGGTGTAACAAAGCCCTTCTTCTTTATTGCTTCAAGAGTAATTTCATCAAGACCGAGATCTTCAAAAGAAATTACATCGCTTTCTTCCGATTCAGTTTCATCTGCTGCATCATTCTGATTTTCTGAATTGATTTGTGTTTCGGGCATAATAATCCCGTCTTTAAGTTCTTCCGTATTTTCCATACTGATTCCCCTTTTCATGAAAGTGTGAAACCGTATGTAAATGACCCAAAAAAACTAACGGGAACAGACTGTCATGATTTTCTAAAATTTTCTACAATACTACAAGCTTTTCAGTTTTTTTTCAATCGCTTTTCAAAACGTATCTTCTTTTTTATGTAATCAAATATCATCTGCTTACGGGATTTTTCTCTGTCACTTTCAGAACTAAGAAGACTTTCATATCCGTCATAGTTTTTATAACTTTCAGGAATTGATTCAACCGTATACTTAACCGAATGAACCTTAAAAAGCCTGTCCGAAAATTCAACAAAAGAAAAATCAGAAGGATAAAAGCATACGATATTGTAATTATTTTCATCCGTAGACTGCGTGCTGGGATAGAGTATTCCCCTGAAACCAAGGCGCCTGATTACGGAAGAAAGGGACTCCGTAAAAAGATAATAGTTTTTATTTTCAGGATAAACCGGAGTAAGGAGTATTCTTTTTATCAATTCAATAAAAGGATTTTCACCCGGCTGAGTAAGATCAAGGTATTCATTCTTTTTATTATTGATAAACCGGCATACACTGCAGACCTGTCCTACGTCAAGTTTAAGTTCACTGATACAGGTTTCTTCATTTGAAGAAAGATATAAAAAAGAAACGCCGTCCCTGTTAAACCTTCCCTTTCCTGCAGAACTGGTGGGAGGAATCTGCATCTGTTCTCCAAAAAAAGGTACGAGAACATCAATGGATTTTTTTCCGATACTTCCCTTTTCTTTATTACAACCGAGCCGGGCCCTGAAAAATTCCTCACCCTTACGAATATGCCTGATGCAAAAAGAGTTCCTGTATTTTCCCAAAAGCTGCATGAAACATTCTTTTGTTTCTGCAAGAGTCATCCTGTCAAAATTTTTAAGAACTGCAATAACCTGCTTTACATCTTCTGAATACAAACTGTCTTTCAGATAGATTTTTTCAATAGAGCCGTCATTCAAATTAAAGAAATTTCTGTCTAAAAAATTTTCAGCCATTTTTTCTCCTCAGCATAACATCAGTCCAGCTCAAACTTTCCTGTATAAAGATTATAATACCTGCCCTGCATCTGCATAAGTTCCTGATGATTTCCCCGTTCAACAACCGTACCATGTTCAAGAACAATTATTTCATCTGCATTGCGGACTGTAGAAAGACGATGGGCTATTACAAAAACAGTACGGCCTTCCATAAGCCTGTCCATTCCTATTTCAATAAGATGTTCCGTCCTTGTATCGATGGAAGAAGTTGCCTCATCAAGAATAAGAACAGGAGGATCTGCCACTGCAGCCCGTGCTATTGAAAGAAGCTGTCTCTGTCCCTGACTTAAGTTTCCGCCGTCACCGCTTATAACTGTATCATAACCTTTTTCAAGATGAATGATAAACTCATGGGCATTTGCAAGTTTTGCAGCATCTATAATTTGTTTTTCCGAAGCTTCAAGATTACCATAACGAATATTATCACGAATCGTACCGGTAAAAAGATGTGTGTCCTGCAGAACCATTCCAAGAGAACTTCTCAGCGCATCTTTAGAAATCTGCTTCAATGGAATGCCGTCATAAGTAATCATACCTTTTGCATCATCAATATCATAGAAACGGGTAAGAAGATTGGTTACCGTAGTTTTTCCAGAACCGGTTGATCCTACAAGTGCAATTTTCTGTCCCGGTCTGGCATGAATGTTTATTCCGTGAAGGATTTCCTTTTCAGGAACATAACTGAAACTTACGTCCTTAAATTCCACGTCCCCCTTAAGCTGTATAAGAGAATCACTTTTCCATGCCCATTCACCGGTAAAGGCAAAACTTTCCACAAGTTTAGATTTTCCTTCTGCATCTGCAGCAGGTGAAGTTTCAACTGCATTTACAAGAGTTACAGTTCCATCATCCCTTTCACCCGGTTCATCTATTACCTTAAAAATACGTTCCGCTCCGGCAAGTGCATTAAGGATACTGTTAAACTGCTGGCTCATCATGGACACCGGTCTGGAAAAACTTCTGGTGTACTGAAGGAAAGCGGCAATGCTTCCCAGATCCATTTTTCCCTTTATCACTAAAAAAGCACCGGTAATGGCAATAACCGCATACTGAACATGACTGAGATTTCCCATAACAGGACCGAAAAGATTTCCGTAAGTATTGGCTCTCGTTCCGGCTTCACACAGGGCATCATTAAGTTTTGCAAAATCCGCTTCAGCATGTCCTTCCCTGTTAAATACTTTTATGACTCGCTGTCCTTCTATCATTTCTTCTATAAAGCCGTTAAGCTTTCCAATATTTTCCTGCTGCTGCCTGAAACTTTTTGCACTGCGTTTTCCAACTTCACCTGCAATCATGAGCATGCAGAAAACCGTAACAACCATTATAAAAGTCAGAAGGGGACTTACCGTAAGCATCATTATAAAAACCCCTGACACCGAAAGAAGTCCTGAAAAAAGCTGGGGAACTGTCTGACTGAGCATATCCCTCAAGGTATCAATATCATTCGTATAAAGGGACATGATGTTGCCATGAGCTGTAAAATCATAAAACTTCAGCGGAAGGGTTTCCATTTTATGAAAAAGTTCCGTCCTTATCTTAAAGAGAAGTTTTGTGGCAATATGAATCATAATCCGGGCATTAACCCAGGTTCCTAAAACTCCTGCTGCAAAAATGCTGCACATTATCATTATGAGTTTTATAAACGGAATAAAATCCTTAAAACAAAGACTCTGCCCTGAAGAAAACTTTTCATAAAGAGGAATGATATAGTTATTTACGGCAGGCTTTAAAAGTGAATCTCCTGCTACCTGAGCACCTGCACTGAAGATTACGGAAATTAAAACAATTATAAAAAGAAACTTACTGTCAGAAGCGTATTTAAAAAGTCGTCTGACTGTACCTGAAGTATTTTCAGGTTTTCCTGTACCACGCATTTTTACCGGCGGCATATTTTTCTCCTGTATTTAATTCTGTGACTGCTGTGATTCATAAACTTCACGGTAAATTTTATTTTCTGCAAGCAGCTGCCCGTGAGTTCCAGTTCCGTCTATGCGGCCGTTGTCCATTACAATAATGAAGTCTGCATCCTGAACAGACGTGATCCGCTGTGCAATTATAATCTTTGTCGTATCAGGAAGAGTTTTTCTTAAAGCACTCCGTATTCTGGCATCAGTGGCTGTATCAACAGCAGAAGTACTGTCATCAAGAATAAGAACTGCAGGTTTCTTCAGAAGAGCTCTCGCAATGCAAAGCCTCTGTTTCTGTCCTCCAGAAAGATTGACTCCCCCCTGCCCCAGTTCCGTATCATATGAATCAGGAAGGGAACTTATAAACTCATCTGCATCAGATGCAATACAAGCCCGGCGGATTTCTTCGTCACCTGCATTTTCATTACCCCAGCACAGATTTTCCCTTATGGTTCCGCTGAAAAGAACATTCTTCTGAAGCACGACAGCAACACTGTCCCGGAGAGTTTTCAAGTCATACTTACGGACGTCAATTCCACCTACGCTTACAGTTCCCCGGGAAGCATCATACAGACGGGAAATAAGAGAAACCAGTGTCGTCTTTGAAGAGCCGGTTCCTCCTATAATTCCAACCATCTGTCCGCTTTCTATGTGAAGGTTAATATCATTAAGCACAGCCTTTGACAGATCCTTTGAATAACTGAAACTGACATTCTTAAAATCTACAGTTCCGCAGCATACTTTATGATATGTTTTTGCTGTATCCACAGGATTCTTAATATCAGGTTCTTCATCAAGAATTTCTATAATCCTCTGAACGCTGGCCCTGGAAAGAACCATTGTTATAAAAATCATTGACAGCATCATGAGGCTCATCAAAATCTGCCCGATGTATGTCAGAAAACTTACAAGCTGTCCTGTCTTTAAGTGACCGGTTACGATCATATTACCGCCAAACCACAATGCTGCAATCATGCAGGAATAAACAACAAGCTGCATTATGGGAGCATTAAGGATTACGATTCTTTCTGCTTTTATCTGAGAAGAACGTACATTTTCCGCAGCAGAATCAAACTTAATATTTTCATAATCCCGGCGCACAAAACTTTTTACAACACGTATCGCCGTAAGGTTTTCCTGAACAGTAAGATTAAGGCTGTCATAGCATTCAAGCATTTTCTTAAAACGGGGATAGGCACATACTGCAATCAGAACAAGAGAAACTGCAAGCACAGGTACAGAAAATAAAAAAATTCCAGAAAGCCGTACGCTGATAAAACAGGACAGAATGATTCCGCTTATAAGCATGAACGGTGCACGGAAACATATTCTTACAAGCATCTGATATGTATTCTGAAGATTATTTACATCAGTAGTAAGCCTCGTTATGAGGGAAGAAGTTGAAAACCTGTCTATGTTTGAAAAAGAAAAAGTCTGGATTTTAGAAAAAAGCCTGCGCCGTAAATTCCTGGAAAACCCCAGAGCTGACACTGCACCAAACCTGGCTCCCAGAGCACCAAAGCCAAGAGAGACAACCGACATGGCAACCATAAGAAGACCGGTTTCCAGTACATAAGAAATATTCCGCTGCGCAATTCCCACATCAATGATTTTTGCCATCATTAACGGAATGGCAGTTTCCATAAGGACCTCGCCTATCATCGTCAAAGGTGCAAGGCAGGAGCAAACAATATACTTTCGTTCAAGTCCGCTTAAAAGTTTTTTGATGATATTCATGATTTAAAATTATCATAAGAAAAGAAAGGTAACAATAAATAAAATGTTATGAGATAAGGACATTCCTGATAGTCACCTTCTCAGAAATGTCCCGGAATTTGAACAATAAAAACTTATTTATCAAGACGTGAAATAAGATAAGGAAGAGCCTTTTCAAATTTTACGCCATACCAGTGATCAGGATCTCCCTGAGTTTTCTTAATTGATTCAACTACAAAGTCTGCTGCAATTGAGGCACTTTCAAGAAGACTCTTTCCCCGCAGGAGTGCTCCGGCAAAAGCAGAAGAATAAGCATCTCCGGTTCCATGCACGCTTACAGGAAGTTTTTCCGTAAAATAATACTCAATCTTTTTTCCGTCATAGCACGCAATTCCCAGTTTATCAGCTTCAAAAGAAACCCCTGTAAGAACTACATTTTTTGTTCCCAGTGCATAAAGTCCCTTAAGCATATCCTCGATGTAAGTCCTGTCATATTCAGTTTTATAAGGAACCCCAAGAAGAAATGAAGCTTCCGTAATATTCGGAAGAATGACATCTGAATTCTTTACAAGCTTTTTCATTTCCTCAGGAAAATCTTCACCAAAGCCCGCATACATTTTTCCGTTATCTGCCATTACCGGATCAACAATTACCAGTGAACCGTCACGGCGGGTTTTACTTATAATCTCAAGAATATAAGGAATCTGAGCTTTACTTACGTAACCTGTATAGAATGCGTTAAAAGAAATTTTTTCCTTCAACCAGCGGTCAAGTATTGCAGGCATGTCCTGTGTTAAGTCCGTAAAAGTCCATCCCGAAAATCCCGGTGCCGTATGATTTGAAAGTACCGAACTGGGAAGAATTGCAGTCTCAATGCCACAGGCTGAAATAACCGGAAGTGCAACGGTAAGGGAACATTGACCTACACAGGAAATATCCTGAATCGTTAAAAGTCTGTCATCCATAAAAAGACCTCCTGAAAAATGAGCCGAAACTCATAAAATTACGTAAGAACATTACAAAAAAACTGGTATTAAAGATATACCCAAAATTACTATATTTTAATAATACCAGACACAGACAGGATTTTTTACATACCGCTACTAAAAAATTACATTTTGTACTATTATAGTGCCATGTCTTGTATTTTAGGAAAGCAGCATGTCTGCTGCACGAGAATCGAACACCTGACTGTAAAGGCCGGGAATGAAACCATTCTCAACGACCTCAACCTCCACCTTCACTGCGGAGAACTTACCGCAATAATCGGAAGAAACGGAGCAGGAAAAACTACATTCATAAAATCCCTGCTGGATGTTATTCCACACAGCGGCAACATCATTTTTGAAAGTGACAATCCCCAGCTGTCAAAAAATTCTCTTTCCCATTTCAGTAAGACACTTACAATGAAAAAGCCCCGCTTCGGATACGTTCCTCAGTCGCTTGCAGTGGAAGCAGGTAATCCGGTCAGTGTTGAAGACCTTGTGCTGAGCTGCATTTCAAGAAAGCCTGTATGGTTTCCCCATTTAAAAAAAGACAGGGCAAAAGTTTCAGACATACTGAACTCTACAAATGCAGGAAATCTTATAAACAGAAGAGTCTGTGATCTGTCAGGAGGAGAACTTCAGAGAGTAATGCTTTCTCTGGCTGTAAACCCGCTGCCGGACATTCTTCTTCTCGATGAACCTGTCAGCGGCGTAGACCGGGTGGGACTCAGGAATTTCTACGAAATAGTTTCAGACATAAGACATAACTACGACATAACGATTCTCCTTATAAGTCATGATCTTGATCTTGTAGCAAAGCATGCAGACAGAGTCGTATTCATAAATAATTCAAAAGCTTCCGTGGGAACCGTAGCAGAAATATATTCACAGAAAGATTTTACGGAAGTATTCGGAAAAATAAATTTCTAGCTTGAAGGTAAAACTAACATGGAAAACATATACAGCTTGATTCATATTTTACTTCCCTTTGAATGGCTTGAAATGACTTTCATGAAAAATGCATTTCTTGCAATACTCATTGCATGTCCCCTTTTCGGCATGCTGGGAACATTTGTCGTTTCCAACAAAATGGCATTTTTCAGTGACGCAATCGGACATTCTGCCCTGACTGGAGTTGCACTGGGAGTTCTTCTGGGAATGAGGGACGTTACTTTTGCCATGATAGGTTTTTCCATACTTTTAGGCTTTGCCATCATAACCGTAAAAATAAAGGGAAAAGCTTCTGCTGACACAATCATCGGAGTTTTTTCTTCTGCCTCTGTTGCACTGGGAATCGTACTTCTGAGCATGGGAAAAAGTCTTGCAAAATATCAGAAATATCTGACCGGAGACATATTGAGCATAGAACCATTTGAAATTCTCATGCTGCTGTTTTCCGGAATAATACTGATTGCAGTATGGATCGTTTTCTATAACCAGATGCTTCTGACATCGCTTCACTCAACCTTTGCAAAAAGCCGTGGCATTAAAACATTCATAATAGAACAGATATTTGCCCTGGTAACCGCAGTTATCGTTACCCTCAGCATACGGTGGACCGGACTTCTTGTTATAAACAGCCTGCTGGTACTTCCGGCAGCTTCAGCAAGAATGATAAGCAGGACATCCCGGCAGTACCTGGGCTGGTCAGTTCTTGCGGCTACAGTCAGCGGCATTACGGGACTTTCCCTTTCCTACTACATTGAATCTGCCAGCGGAGCAACCATTGTTCTTGTGAATACAGTAATATTCATTTTCTGTCTGGCATTCAGAAAAAAGGCGGGCTGAACATCATGAAAACAAAAGCTGTAATTTTTGATCTGGACGGAACTCTCCTCAACACACTGGAAGATCTTGCCGCCAGCATAAACCATGCACTCAGAGAAAACGGGTACCCGGAACGAACTATAGATGAAGTAAGATTATTTGTCGGAAACGGACTGGGACTTCTTGCACAGAGGGCTCTGCCTGACGGAAAAGAAAATCCCCTTTACGAAAAAACACTGAGTGATCTGCGCGCTTATTACGCTTCTCACTCCCTCGTAAAAACTAAGCCTTATGACGGAATACTGCAAATGCTTGAAGACCTTAAAAAGAAAAACATTCTGACGGCAATTGTTTCCAACAAACCTGATGCACAGGTAAAAGCCCTCTCAAAAATATTTTTCAAAGACTTTATGAATCCGGAACTCTGCATCGGAGAATGTGAAGGAGTAAAAAGAAAACCTGCACCGGACAGTCTGCTTAAAGTCATTAAAAACCTGGGATTCAAAAAAGACGAATGCATTTATGCAGGTGACTCAGACGTAGACATAGAAACAGCCGGTAATGCCGGAATAAAATGTATAAGCGTAAGCTGGGGATTCAGGAGCAGGGATTTTCTCATGGAACATAACGCCGGAACCATCATCGACAGACCGGATCAGTTACTTCAATTTCTGGAATATTAATCTATGAGTGAACAGAATTTCTTAAGCGGACAGATTGCACGGGAACTTGACTTCTATCGTGTCAGAGATGAAATTGCATTAAATGCAGTCAGTGAAGAAACACAGGAAGCGCTGCTTCAAAGAGAACCCTGTACTGACTTAAAGACAATCAGAAAATTAAAAAAAGCAGGAAAGGAATGGGCCGTCTATTTATCGTCAACCCGTCCGGCAGCAATAATGCCCTGGCCTCAGATTAATGATTTATTCAGTCAGCTTGATACGGAAGGTGCACAGCTGCTTCAGGACCAGCTTTATGCACTGGGACTGTTTGCCCTTTCCTGTAAAAAAGCCACGGATTCAATAACCTCTGCCTCACTGGAATTTGAACTTCCGGAACTTTTAAAAACCGTACAGGAAATGCCTTCACTAAAAAATCCTGAGGATGAAATTTTCAGAATACTTAATCAGGACGGAACTGTAAAAGATCTTCCACAAATCCGGGAAATAAAAAATAAAATCGCTGCTTTAAAAAAAGAAATTGAAGCTGCAATAAAAAAATATACATCAGACTCTGTTTTTTCTCAGGCACTTCAGTCACAAGTCCCGGCCTTTAAGGCAGGAAGGGAACTCATTGCCGTAAAAGCAAACTGCCGGAATCAGATAAAAGGTATAATTCATGAAGTAAGCGCCTCAGGACAAACCGTCTACATAGAACCGGATGAAGCAGTTCAGGCCGGTAACGCACTGGTTCAGGAAGAATTTAATCTTGAAACTCAACTGCGACTCATATTTAAAGAACTCACTGCAAAAATCTCTCCGTATAAAAATGAATTCGTTCAGTGTTTTGAAAAAATGATTTTTCTGGATTCAACCCTTGCAGCAGGAAAACAGCTGATAAAAACTTCCGGAATCTTTGCAGAAGAATGTGACATGACAAAAGAACCTCCGCGCATTGCAGGAGCAAGGCACCCCCTTCTAAAAGAAAAAGCAGTTCCCGTAGACATAAACTTTATGGGAGGAAAAAGGGTCCTCATCATAACAGGTCCCAACACCGGAGGAAAAACAGTTACCTTAAAAACCATTGCACTTTTTTCTCTATTGAATCAGGCAGGCTTTCCACTTCCGGCAGCAGAGGGAACACGGCTTCCTCTTTTTAATTCTGTTTTTGCAGACATAGGTGATGAACAGTCCATCGATGAATCCCTAAGTACCTTCTCAGCCCATATGAAAAAAATGGCAGAGATGACAGAACACGCAGACGAAAACTCTCTCGTACTTCTTGATGAACTTGGAAGCGGCACCGATCCACAGGAAGGTTCTGCAATTGCAATGGCTGTACTTGACACCCTTATAGAAAAGAATGCTTTTGTAATAGCAACAACTCATCACGGTGTACTTAAAAATTACGGCTATACAAATCCCCGCTGCATCAACGCCAGCGTTGAATTTAATCCCGACAGTCTCCGTCCTACATACAGGCTCCTTATGGGAGTTCCCGGAGAAAGCCACGCCATTGACATTGCGCAGAATGCAGGACTGGACCGGCACATAATCGACAGGGCAAAAAACTATATTTCAACCCAGCAGTCAGATGTCTCAAGCCTTATAAAAGGTCTGACTGCAAAACATGAAGAACTTGATGAACTTATCAGGGAAGAGAACAAAAAGAATTCTGAACTTCTCATTAAAAGCCACAAGCTTCACAACCGGGAAAACAATCTTCTTGAAAGGGAAATTGACATTCAAAAAAGAGAGCGTTCCCAGAACAGTGATTTTGTAAAACAGACACGAAGCCGTCTTGAAAATCTCGTACGGGAACTCAGGGAAGGAGAAATCACCAGAGAAAAAACTCTCGGCGTAAAAGATTTTATTTCTGAACTCAACGAAGAAATAACAGTTCAGGAAAAAAACATTCAGCTTCAGAATGAACGCCTTGCTGCAGAAAAAGTTCAGGCAGAAAAAGAAGAAGAACAGATTTCACAGAACGGAATACGCCTGTCAAAACTGAAAGGTGCACATTCCTCAAGCAAAAAAACGAAAGAAAAAATCTCCAATAAAGAAGCACTTAAAAATGCTGCCGTCCATATATACGACGTCCCGGAAAAAAAGAAAAAACTTCCTGAACATAAAACAATAATGCTTGAGGAAGGAACGGAAGTTATTACCGGCCGTGAAAAACGACGGGGAACTTTAATACGGAAGATAAATTCTGATACCTGGAGCGTTCAGTTCGGTTCACTGAAAATGAACGTAAAAGAGCAGTTTATAATTCCTGCAAATGTCTCAAAAAATACTTTTACTGCAAAAGCAGATTATGTTCTGGAAAAAGAAGAAAGTTCAGCAGAAGAAACGCCTAAATTTGAACTCAGGCTTCTGGGAATGAGATATGAGGAAGCAATCCGTGCCCTGAAAAAACAGCTGGACCTGTGCGCCATTTACAGTTTCAAAAACTTTTCAATAATTCACGGAAAAGGAAACGGCATACTCCAGCAGGCTGTACACGACCTGCTTTCAAATTATCCCGGCGTAAAAAACTTTTCTTTTGCACTGCCGGAAGCAGGAGGAACAGGAAAAACTTATGTTGAACTGGAATAGCATCTGAATCAGAACCCTTGTTGTAATGAAATGCAAAAAACTGTATATTTATACAATATTAAGTATATTTTTGCATAAGGGAAAACAATGAAAGAGCGTTCAACCAGACTCAAGGCAGTCAGGAAACTCATCAAAAACAACAGAATCGAAAGTCAGGATGAGCTGCTTCAGCTTTTACAGAAAGAAGGTTATGAAGTAACACAGGCAACACTTTCCAGAGACCTGAAACTTCTCCGAGTCGGAAAAGTAAGTGACGGACAGTCAGGCTATGTTTACACTCTTCCGGAAGAAGCTGATTCCAGGGAAAACGAACAGATTTACGTACAGGACTTTTTAAGAGGTTACGTAAGCATTGATTACAGCGGCAACATTGTAGTCATCAAAACATTCGGCGGTCATGCTGATTCTGTATCAAATGCCCTTGACGCATTGAATATGGATGAAATTCTTGGAACAGTTGCAGGAGACAACTGTATCTTTGCCTGTCTCAGGGAAGGTCTTACCGGAAAAGACTTTATGACGGCGCTAAAAAAAATAATTCCGGATATTGACGAAGAATAGTCATAACAACAAAATGAAACAGGAGGCATTCCACTTTTGGCAGCCTCATGAAATAAAAACAAAGGAAGTTTATCATGGCAGAAATTTCTTGGAACAACCTTAACAAACTTGAAAGCTACAAAAAGCTTCAGTCACTTAAGAATTCAGTTTCACTTGCTTCAGCTCTTAAAGGAGCATCAGGCGTAAAGCGCGTTACTGAATTTTCTATTCCAATGAGTGCAGGTCTTACCTACAATTATGCAGCAAAACAGGTCAACAAACAGATTATTTCAGTTTTCAAATCACTGGTAAAAGAAGATCAGCTTCTTGAAAAATTTGCAGCACTCTATAACGGTGAAGTCGTAAACACTGGAGAAAAACGCATGGTTCTCCATCACCTTACCCGCGGACAGCTGGGAAAAGACGTTGTAGTTGACGGCGTAAACAAACGTGATTTCTACGTTAATGTTCAGAAAAGAATTGCAGAATTTGCAGACAAAGTTCATTCAGGAAAAATCCTCAATGAAAGAGGAGAAAAATATACAACCGTATGCCAGATTGGTATCGGCGGTTCAGACCTGGGTCCGAGAGCAATGTACCTTGCCCTTGAAAACTGGGCAAAAGCAAACAAGACTCATTTCATGGAAGCAAAATTCATTTCCAACGTTGATCCTGATGATGCAGCAGCAGTTCTTGATTCAATTGATATTGCAAAAACAATTTTCGTTCTTGTTTCTAAATCAGGAACAACTCTCGAAACACTTACCAACGAATCTTTCGTAAAAGATGCAATTAAAAAAGCAAAGTGTGATGTTTCAAAACACATGATTGCAGTTACCAGCGAAACATCTCCTCTCGTAAACAATCCTGACTACATGGACTGTTTCTTTATGGACGACTTCATCGGCGGACGCTACTCTTCAACCTCTGCAGTAGGAGGAGCAATCCTTTCTCTTGCATTCGGTCCTGATGTATTTGCAAAATTCCTTAAAGGTGCAGCAGAAGAAGACAAGACAGCACTTGAAAAGGATGTTACAAAAAATCCTGCCCTTATGGATGCCCTCATCGGTGTTTACGAACGCAACGTACTCGGTCTTCCTTCAACAGCCGTACTTCCATACTCACAGGCACTTTCAAGATTCCCTGCACACCTTCAGCAGCTTGACATGGAATCAAACGGAAAAAGCGTAAACCGCTTCGGAAAGAAAATTACTTATGTAACAGGTCCTGTTATTTTCGGTGAACCGGGAACAAACGGACAGCACTCTTTCTATCAGCTGCTCCATCAGGGAACAAACATCATTCCTCTTCAGTTCATTGCATTCCAGAACAATCAGACAGGTAAAGACGTTACCATCCAGGGTTCAACAAGCCAGACAAAACTTGCTGCAAATGTAAGTGCACAGATTGTTGCCTTTGCCTGCGGAAAAGACGATAAAGATCCTAACAAATTCTTTGCAGGAGAAAGACCTTCTTCATTAATCTGGGGAAAATCAGTAACTCCTGAAAGTCTCGGTGCCCTTCTTGCTCACTACGAAAATAAAGTAATGTTCCAGGGATTCCTCTGGAATGTAAACAGTTTCGATCAGGAAGGCGTACAGCTTGGAAAGACACTGGCAAAAGCAGTTCTCTCAAAGAACATGGATCCGGTTCTTGAAGCTTATGCAAAACTTCTGATTAAATAAAAAATCAGACTGATTCTAAAAAAAGCCCTGCCGTTGATTTTTTCAGCAGCAGGGCTTTATAATTAAAAAAATGATTGAAGAAGAAATAAAATTTTCATGCAGGCAATGTTCCTGGTGCTGCCGTTTTGAAGGCGGAGTTGTCAGACTGTCAAAAGAGGACCTGGAAAATCTCTGCGCCTGGTCAAATCTTACGGAAGATCAGTTTAAAAAAGTTTACTGCCGTACAGCAGAAGATGATTCCGGAAATAAATGGCTCATACTTAAGACTCTGCAGAATGGAGACTGCATTTTCTGGAAAAAGGATTTATGCAGCGGAAAGGGAGGCTGTGAATGCTACACCGCCAGACCTGTTCAATGCAGCACCTTCCCCTTCTGGACTGACATTGTAAAAGATAAAGAAAGCTGGAACAAGACAGCCCTGCACTGTCCCGGAATCAACTGTGGAAATTCCCATACGGCTGAAGAAATTAAAACAGAACTGGAAAAATACAAAAAAAGAATTCCCCTCAAAGCAGAATAAACGCCGCAGACAGCACTTCCGCCTTTATGCAATATTCAATAAAACAGAATTTAAATATATAATTCTTTCATGAACAAAAAAACTCTGTTTGCACTGGCTGAAATCCTTTTATGTTTATCATTTTTTTCTTCCTGCCGTTCCATACGTACTCAAAACTACGAGATTATACAGAAAAAAAATACAAAAAGCGAAACCCTCCGCATCCTTCAAATCTCTGATTTTCACAGCAATGATTTTGGAAAAAACGAAGCAAAGCTCATAGAAAAAGTTAAAGCAGCACAGCCTGACCTTATCGTACTCACAGGAGACATTTTTGATTTTGACCGTCCGGGAATAAAACCTGTTCAGAACGTAAAGTATCTTCTTGAAGGAATAACTCCTCTATGCCCGGTTTATTATGTCAGCGGAAATCATGAATACTACAACTACCACAATGACGAATACAATTACATGATTGAAGAATATGGCGGAAAGCTGCTGAAAAATAAAGCAGAAAAAATAACCATTAAAAACGTAGAAATCATAATTGCCGGACTGGATGATCCCTTTGCAGATCTGGACATTGAACACAGAGAAAAGAAATTTGAAAGCAAAGAAAAATACAGGGCACGTATCAGCGATGTCTGTACCCAGGCAGCAGAACTGATGAATGACAATGTTTTCTGCACGATATTACTTGCCCACAGACCTGAATACATCCGGGAATACCTCAGCGGAAGCTTTTCATTTGACCTCATTCTTTCTGGACATGCCCATGGAGGTCAGTGGCGTTTTCCCGGAATAAACGGACTGTATGCTCCGATGCAGGGACTATTCCCGAAATTCGCAGGGGGAAGATACGACTTTAATTCAGAAAACCAGCTTATGAAAAAAAATCATTCCGAAAAAGAAAGCCAGGTATTCATAGTAAGCAGGGGATTATCCTATCAAAGTCCGGGGGTTCCGAGAATAATGAATAATCCTGAACTTGTAGTCATAAATATAAGTGCTGCAGAACTCCCTCCTTCTTCCCTTCAATAAAAGAAAAAACCAGTTTCTGATATTTTTAATAAGAATCTGTTACGAAAAAACATAAAACTCCTCTTAAAATAATTCAAAAAGAAAAAGAGGAACATATGAAATACGGTTTTTTTGATGACGAAAAAAGGGAGTATGTAATTACAAGACCGGATACACCGGCGCCGTGGGCAAACTACCTTGGTTCACCAGACTATGGTGCAATAATTTCAAATAATGCAGGCGGTTACAGTTTTGCAAAATCCGGAGCAAACGGAAGACTGTTACGTTATGTATTCAACGGCAATGACCAGCCGGGAAGATATATTTACATCAGGGATAACGAAACAAAAGATTACTGGAGTGCTTCATGGCAGCCGGTAGGAAAAGACCTTAATGAATATAAATCAGAATGCAGGCACGGAACAGGATATTCCATATTCAATGCAGACTATGCAGGAATTAAAAGTACGGCAACTTACTATGTTCCCCTGAATTCAGCTTACGAAATATGGGCATTAAAAATTACAAATGATTCAGGTAAAAAAAGAGAACTTACCGTTACAGGTTTTGCAGAGTTTACAAACAATTCAAATTACGAACAGGACCAGGTAAACCTTCAGTACTCCCTGTTTATTTCAAGAACCCTCTTTGAAAAAAACAGAGTCATGCAGCAGATTCACGGAAACCTGTCCGATGTAGAAAAATCAAAGCCTGTAGACAATAAAATTGTTACGGAACGTTTCTTCGGAATTGCAGGAGCAGAAGCAGATTCCTGGTGCGGTGACAAAGAAAGATTTGTCGGCCTGTACAGAAGCTATAAAAATCCTGCCGGAATAGAAAACGGCAATCTTAACAACATCGCCTCATACAATGAAAACTCTTGCGGCGCAATCTCAGCAAAAATCTCTCTTAATCCTGGAGAAGCAAAAACAATAGCCTTCATTACAGGCATGAAGTATTCAGACGAAGCAGACAGAATAATCAGCTCATACTCTGATACGGAAAACAAAATCAACACTGAACTTAATGAACTTAAAAACTGGTGGCACTCAAAATTCCGCAATCTTCAGGTCAATACTCCAAGTAAAGAATTCAACACAATGATAAACACCTGGAATGCCTACAACTGTTTCATGACCTTCATCTGGTCAAGAGCTGCCTCGTTCATCTACTGCGGTCTCAGAAACGGATACGGCTACCGTGATACAGTACAGGACATTCAGGGTATCATTCATCTTGCTCCTGAAATGGCAAAAGAAAAAATCGTCTTCATGCTTTCAGCTCAGGTTAATAACGGCGGAGGACTTCCACTCGTAAAATTCACTCATAATCCGGGACACGAAGATACGCCGGACGATGCTTCCTATGTAAAAGAAACCGGACATCCTGCATACCGCGCAGATGATGCACTGTGGCTCTTCCCTACCGTATACAAATACATTGCTGAAACTGGTGATCTTGCATTCCTTGACCAGAAAGTTCCCTATGCAAATACAGACACAGGAACAGTTTACGACCATCTTAAGCGGGCGGTAAACTTTTCCGCACAGCGTCTGGGACCACACGGACTTCCTGCAGGACTTTATGCAGACTGGAACGACTGTCTCAGACTCGGTAAAAACGGAGAATCAACTTTCGTAGCATTCCAGTATTATTATGCAATGACAGTAATCCGCAGTTTTGCAGAATATAAAAAAGACAGTGAATATATTTCGTACATCAATGACAAACAGGCAGAACTCAAAAAAATATTGAATGAACTCTGCTGGAACACAGACAGATTCATAAGAGGCTTTACGGAAGCAGGAGAAACAATAGGAAAACGAACTGACCCGGAAGCATCAATGTGGCTTAATCCTCAAAGCTGGGCCGTAATCTCCGGCTTTGCTGATGAAGAGCAGAGCGAAAAATCCCTGGACAGTGTAAACAGAATACTCAACACAAAATATGGTGCACTGCTCATGGATCCTCCATATCACTCACACGCCTTCGAGGGAGCACTGGCAGTAATCTACAATGCAGGTACAAAAGAAAACGCAGGTATTTTCTCCCAGTCCCAGGGCTGGCTCATTCTTGCAGAAAGTCTCCTGAACCACGGCAACAGGGCATTCCAGTACTTTATGGAAAATGCACCTGCAGCATGGAATAACAATGCTGAAATCAGAAAAATGGAACCTTACTGTTACGGACAGTTCACTGAAGGAAAGGCAAGTCCTCACTTCGGCAGATCCCACGTTCACTGGCTTACAGGAACCGCCTCAACGGTAATGGTCGGCTGCGTTGAAGGCATCCTCGGATTAAGGCCGGATGCAGCAGGCTTAAAAATCTCTCCTTCAATTCCATCAGAATGGAAAGGCTTTACAATGGAAAAAAACTTCCGCGATAAACGTCTTCTTATTACTGTAGAAAATCCAGAGGGTAAAGAAAGCGGCTGCTCAGAATTCTACGTAAACGGAAAAAAACTGGAAGAAGCTTATATTCCTCAGGAAATGCTTACAGAAACAACAGAAGTAAAACTTATCATGTAACAGAGGCCATATAATACATCCAGTCAAGTCAGGCACCTGCAAAAAACTTGACTGCGGTGTTTTAAATTTTCTTATAACCCCTGAATAAAAAAATGCCGTATCTGACATAACTTCAAAAAGAAAGTTCTCAGATACGGCACTCTTTTTTTTATGCAGAAAAACTACTTAAGGTTTACCATAGACTTGTCATAGTCTGTAGGTGCAAAATAACCCATAAGGTTCATGATTGTTGCAGGCCATGAACTGATACCAAGCCCGTCATTAAGTTTAGTATTATCATATTCACCCTTATATTCAGGATCATAAATGATACCTGGAACAGGATTAAGGGAATGTGATGTTTTTGCTTTTGGAGTTCCATCCTTATCTTTCTTTACAGAACCGTCTTTTGCATGTTCGTACATGTCGTCAGAGTTTCCATGATCAGCAGTTACACACATAATACCGCCGGCTTCTTTTATTGCATCACGGATTCTTCCAAGCTGAAGGTCCATTCCTTCCATTGAACATACAACAGCATTAAATACACCTGTATGTCCTACCATATCACCGTTCGGGAAGTTAAGACGGATGTGGTCATATTTTCCGCTCTTTATTGCTTCAATAACTTTATCAGTAATTTCAGCACACTTCATCCATGGACGCTGCTCAAAAGGAACGACATCAGAAGGAACTTCAATATAATCTTCCAGCTTCTCGTCAAACTTACCCTGCTTGTTTCCGTTGAAGAAGTATGTAACATGACCGTATTTCTGTGTTTCAGAAATTGCAAGAAGCCTTACACCAGTTTTTGTAAGATATTCTCCCATAGTGCGGTCAATGCTTGGAGGATTAACAAGATACTGAGAAGGAATATGAGCATCTCCGTCATATTCCATCATTCCTGCATATTCAACAGAAGGAACTCTCTTCCTGTCGAAGTACGGGAAATCTGCAGATGCAGGGGTTTCAAAAGCCTTTGTAATTTCAAGAGCACGGTCACCGCGGAAGTTAAAGTAGATTACGCTGTCACCGTCATTGATTGTTCCCACAGGCTTTCCGTTTTCTGCAATAACAAATTCATGCATATCCTGATCAAGAATTCCAGGAACTTCGGCACGATATGTTTCAATAGCTTTTGTTGCACTTTCAAAAGCACGTCCTTCACCAAGAACATGTGCATACCATCCGCGCTGTACCATAGACCAGTCAGCATTATAACGGTCCATAGTCATATACATACGGCCGCCGCCTGATGCGATTCTGTAATCACAATCCTTGAAAGAAGCAAGGTACTCTTCAAGAGGAGTAATGTAATTAAGTGCAGAAGTAGGATCTACGTCACGACCGTCAAGAAGTGCATGAACGCGAACTTTCTTTATGCCGTCTTTTGCAGCCTGAGCAACCATTGCCTTAAGATGGTCAATATGAGAATGAACGTTTCCGTCAGAAACAAGACCGATAAAATGAAGTGTAGAATTTTTATCTGCTACGTTCTTTACAAGTTTCTGCCATGTAGCATCCTTAAACATGGAACCAGAAGAAATGCTTTCTCCAACAAGTTTTGCACCCTGAGCAAATACGCGTCCGCATCCCATTGCGTTATGACCTACTTCAGAGTTACCCATATCATCATCAGAAGGAAGACCTACTGCAGTTCCATGAGCCTTAAGCTTTGTATGAGGGCAATTTGCCGTCAGCCAGTCAAGGTATTCCATGCGGGAAGCCTTTACTGCATCTCCATCTTCATACTTTCCATATCCGACACCGTCCATGATAACAAGAACGACCGGACCTCTTCTTCCTTTCCAGTTTGGATTTTTTTCCAAAGCGTGCATTGTGTCTGCCATTTTTATCTCCTACGAAAGTCAATACTGATTTTCAACATAGAAAATTATAGTAAAAAACGCACGCTTTTACAATTTACATGAGAAAGAATTTATACCCGAAGGTATTTATGGGGATGACCAATAAGTTTAAAAAGTGTCATTTTCGGGCTGTTAGCAACTTTTTATAAGTGTCATTTTCGGGCTGGACCCGAAAATCCCCCTGCATGAGATTGCCGCATCAAGTGCGGCAATGACAGGGTGTCGAGCACGGCAATGACTCATACTTTTTGGACAGCCCTATCTATACCTCAATGTGTTTACACATTGAAAGCACTGACTGCATCAGTAAGTTTTCCTACAGACTGCTGAGCCTTCCCTGAAATCTCACTGATATTCTTTGAGGTAGCCTCCAGAACTTTTGAAGCTGAATCACAGGAACGGATTCCATTATCAACTTCTGACTGCATTGATGTAAGGTTCACGCAGTTCTCTTCTACCCTTGCAGTACCTTCTGTAATTACAGAGGCACTTTCCTTTACATTGGAACAGCTCGTCTTAATATCCGTAAGGGATTCCAGAATCTCCTCAGCTCTTTTTCCTTCCCTGCTGACTGTCTGAGAAAGAGATGTCATTGCAGTTTCAAAATTCTGAATTTCACCGATAGTAAGTTCAAAAGATTTTTCCACATCAAGAGATGAAGATGAAATATCATCAATTTTTTCCTGAATTGACCTCAGGGAAGCACTTGAATTCTTAGCCTGCTTTGAAGTTGTCTCTGCAAGTTTTCGAATTTCATCTGCTACAACAGCAAATCCTTTTCCGCTTTCTCCGGCATGCGCTGCTTCTATCGCAGCATTCATAGCAAGAAGGTTCGTCTGACTGGCAACGGAAGAAATTACAGTATTCATTTCAAGAAGGGCTCCTGATTCAGCCTGAACTTCCTGAATCTGTGCCACAGATTTTTTAAGGGCATCCGTACTGGAAGCAGAAGATTTTACAATACTGTCAACTCTTGAAGTCATGCTTTCAGCTGTTTTTGTAATTCCAAAAAACTGCTTCATCATGCTTTCAATATTTTCAGATGATGAAATTATAAGTTTATTCTGATTATCAATTTCAGAATCAAGATTCTTTGTTTTCTGAACAACCTGGGTTACGGCTTCATTTACAGAAGTTATTGCCATAGCCTGCTTTTCAATCGTACCATTCATTCCTGCAATGGCATTTTCCGTAGTAGAGACAGAATCATTTATTTCCTGAGTATTGGAAGCAAGCTGTTCAGACACCTGCGATATTGAAGCAGATGACTCACGTATTGTTCCTACCAGAGAGCCTATGCTCTTTGAAAACGTATTGAATCCTTTTGCAAGCAAAGAAGCTTCTTTTGTAAAGAAATCCGGATATATTTTTGTAAAATCACCCTTCGCAATATATTCACAGCCTTCAACAATTACGCGGAAATGTTTTGCAACACGATTGGAAAGAATGACATCCATGAGGATTAAAACAACAACAATCACGGCAAGAATCATCATAACAAAAATAAGAAGGCTGGTATAAGCTCCGCTGAAATCAGAAGAAGGACCTTCCGTAACGATGTACCAGTCAGTACCGGAAACAGGACGAACGCCAAAGAATCTGTCACCTTCCGTAAACGTACGTTCTTTTCCACTTAAGTATTCAGCCTTAGAAACTGTTTTTTCATCCAGAGTATCAAGATAACTTTTATTCATTATCAGTGAAAAATCATCATTTGTAATAAAGCGTCCGTCAGAAGCAACAATGTAAATCCTGCTGTTATCAGAAAGATTAATATTCTTTACAGCCTGAGACAGTGCATCAAGAACAATATCAGCAGCTGCAACTCCAATGATCTTACCTGAATCATCAAGAACATTATAACTTACAGTAACGATAATTTTTCCGGTATTAGCATCCGTAAAAGGTTCCGTGTAACAAATTTTATTACGGTTGTTAACGGCATTCTTATGCCACAGACGGGACTGCATGTCAAAATCCCCGGGAGCCTCCCATCCAGTATGGGAAATAAGAGTTCCCCCATCCCAGATCTGCTCGTAAGTCGCATAATACAGTAAGGTTTCATCCATCATATTGCGGCCCATACTTTTTACAACACTACGTATCTGATCCCTGTTTTCAAGCGAAGGAACCACACGAGCCAGATTTATTACAAGATCATTATATTCCCCTAATATGGAAGAAATCTTACCGTCAAGCACATTCATAGCCTGTTCAACTGAATTAATCGTTACAGACCGTATCATCGTGCGCATTACATAAGTAAATGAAATAAAAAGAAAAAGCGAAACTATAAATAAAGTTCCAATTGTACCGATTAAAAGTTCCCAAATAAGGGAAAGATGTTTTTTCTGCTTCATACAAAACCTCGCCCAATGATGCTTATTAAATTATAAAACCAATTTTTTCAATTTCAAAAAAAATAGAAATTATCTAAAATTAAATTTTCATGTATACTGTCAGGGTGATTTTTTTAAGAAAAAGGATAAATACCGGCGTCCACATGAAAACAAGAATATCAAAAATAATAATACTGCTGCTTCTCCTGCAGATACCTTCATCAGTTTTTTCTCAGGAAAACTACAGTTCAGAAGAACCAGCTTTCACTGAAAACATACAGGAAAACTTAAAGACCCGCGCCTTTTCCCTTGATTTTTCCGCAACTATACTTGGACTTTCCAACAACGGCTGGGGGCTGGGCTTTACGTATGAACAGTATCTGGCATTTCATTCAGCACTTAAAGTTAACTTTGCCCACTGCACCTTCATACGAAAAGAAAAAATGATTCCGACCGTAAATTTCGGACTGGGAGCAGAATACTATCCTCTTTCCAAATCTCTGGACAAACTTTACCTGGTCATCGGAGGGGCCATGGATTTTATAGGATACAGCACTGATGAAAACGAGAAAGACCTGCAGAGAAACTTTATATCTGTTTTTCCAGAAATGGGATGGAAATGGCAGATAAATGAATACGTAGCCCTCGATATTCGCGGAGGCTATAAATATATTTTTTTAGAAGATAAAACAAAAGTTCCGGAAGATTATAAAAATTACCTGCAGAGCGGAATCATCTGGGGTGCAGGAATAAAAATAAAAATTGTCAGACTCATACAGTCACTGCTTTAATACATCTGAAAAATCTTAAATGAAATTAAACCCAAACTGAAAAAAGATTAAGTTTCTGTAATTTTTTTATCAATAATATCAAATAAAATCTTCTCACAAACTTGTTTTTAGCTTCCTCAGTGTTAAAACTTTCGGTTAAATTGGAGAAAAAAAATGAAACTACACAGCCTTAGATTCAAACTCACATTTCTTGTTATTTTTATTGCATTGATTTCAAACATGGCACTGATGCTGGTAGCAAGGAATCTTTCTACTTCAACAGTCCGTGAAACTGTCCAGCACCTTATGAATTCCACAACAGAAAATGTTGCAAGTAAAATAACAGCCGGAAACGAACATCACTACCGTCTGCTGGAAGGAATTGCAGCAACTGATACTGCCAAAAATAAAGACATGGAACTATCAGAAAAATGCAGGAGACTTTCTTCCATAAAGGAAATCAATTCTGTCTACGAAAATATTGCATTCTATACTTATGAAGGAGATTCATTTTCTGCAGCAGGACAGAAAATAAACATGAGCAGCAGCGAATTCTTTACATCGGCAAAATCGGGAAGGCATTATGTTGATACTCCTGCAATAAGCCCCGTAAGCGGAGACCTGCTTCAGCATTATTCAGTACCTGTATACGATGACAGTCATTCAATAATGGGCGTCATTGTTGCAAACGTAAAGGGAAATGTCCTTTCCGGAGAGATTTCAAATGTAAAGTTCGGAAACTCTTCAATAATAAAAGTCATTGACCGTACGACAGGAAAATTCGTTGCTTCCAATGAACTGAATGAAGTTACAGAGGGACAGATAATGGATAGAGATTCCAGAGGAGATATTTCCATACTTGTAAAGGATATGTACTCAGGAAACTCAGGAGGCGGAGTATTTACCGATAACATGTCAGGTGAAAAAATGGTTGCCGCGTACGCTCCGATTGAAAACACAAACTGGTCTGTCCTCTGCTGTGCACCGTATTCAGATTTTTATGCCGGGCTGACAGAAATGCTTGAAATAATGGCTGTTGTGCTTGTCGTAATTCTTGTAATTGCCTTTATTGCAGGCGGAATCATGATCAACTATTACATAAAGCCGCTTAATCTTGTCAAGGCATCGATTGAAGACATTGCCTCAGGTGATGCAGACCTTACTAAACGCATAGATACAAAAAGCAGAGATGAAATCGGAGATGTAGTAAAAGGATTCAATGTATTTACAGAAAAGCTTCAGTCAATAATTTCAATGATAAAAAAATCAAAGGAAACTTTAGGCAGTGCAGGAACTGCCCTTGCTGACAGTACAAATGATACAAGTGCATCAATAACGCAGATTCTTGCAAACATTGAATCAGTTCATACTCAAATCGAAAATCAGGGCAACAGCGTACACGACACTGCAGGAGCAGTAAACGAAATAGCCTCAAACATTGATTCTCTTGAAAAAATGATTGAAACCCAGAGTTCAGGAGTAGCTCAGGCATCAGCCGCAGTTGAAGAAATGATAGGAAACATAAAATCCGTAAACTCATCTGTAGAAAAAATGACAGAATCCTTTGAAGCTTTAGCTGAAAGTGCAGGAACAGGTTCCAAACTCCAGAGCGAAGTAAACGAACGTATAGGCCAGGTCATGAATATGAGTCAAACACTTCAGGAAGCAAACACAGCTATCGCAGCTATTGCAGAACAGACAAATCTTCTTGCAATGAATGCTGCCATAGAAGCAGCTCATGCGGGAGATGCAGGCAAAGGCTTCTCTGTAGTAGCAGACGAAATCAGAAAGCTTTCCGAAACATCAAGTCAGCAGTCTAAAACTATCGGTGATGAACTGTCAAATATTCAGACAGCAATTTCTGAAATGGTAAATGTATCACAACAGTCTAACCAGGCATTCATCGATGTAACAAATCATATTTCCAATACAGACCAGCTCGTTCATCAGATTCAGGCCGCAATGCAGGAACAGAATGAAGGCTCAATGCAGATAAGTGAAGCACTGCACCTTATGAATGACAGTACGACGGAAGTCCGCACTGCAAGCCATGAGATGTCAGAAGGCAACAAAGCAATTCTGGAAGGTGTAAAAAATCTTCAGGACGCCACCGGTATAATGCAGACAAGCATGGGTGAAATGAGCATAGGTGCAAAAAAAATAAATGAAACAGGAGTCGCACTCACTGAAATAGCCAGGCAGATGCAGGAATCCATAACCAGCATCGGAGGTCAGATAGACCAGTTTAAGGTTTAAATAATATCCGGAGACTGAACAAAAGACTTCACATTCAGTTTCCGTTCAGCCTCCGGAAGCATTAGCGCAGAACAGCAAAAACTGTAGAAGCTGCATAACACATAAGCATTATCCACCCTTCTGCCCGAGTGATTTTACGCCCGCTTAAAGAAAAAATCCAGGTCATTACAGTTACGGCAATAAGAATAAACATATCATAAACAGAAGCCGTATTTACACTGACAGGATGAATGACCGCAGAAAATCCAAGTATAAAAAGCAGATTAAAAATATTTGAACCGAGTATATTGCCTGCAGCAAGAGCAACTTCCCCTTTTCCTGCCGCAACAACCGAAGTAACCAGTTCAGGAAGTGAAGTACCGACGGCAACAATGGTAAGACCTATCAGAGTTTCACTCATACCGAAAAATCTCGCAATATTCCGGGCACTGTCAACGACAGCCTTTCCTCCGATAATAATCAGAACAAGACCAATCGTTATAAGAAGCAGACATTTCCAAAGTGAATGTTTTATGCCCCCCGTTTCCCCGCAGGGATGCTTTCTTGCATCAAAAATCAGATAAACGATATATACAATAAATGCAGCAACAAGAATAATTCCAGACAGTCTGGAAACAGTACCGGAAACTGCCCCCATATCAAGATTAAAAAATCTTTTACTGAAAAGACCCGCGGCAGAACTTACAGTAAAAACAGCAGCCGTAGATACAGCTGAAACAGAAAAATCCCTTTTCAAAATTACAGTGTCAACAGGAAGAGCTTTTATCACGGCACATAAACCGAGAACACCAAGAAGATTAAAAATATTCGACCCCACGACATTAGACAGTGCAATCTCACTGGAACCCTGAACCGCAGCAGAAACGCTCACTGCAAGTTCAGGCATGCTGGTTCCCATTGCAACAACAGTAAGCCCGATGACAACACCGGAAATCCTGAAAAGACGTGCAAGAGCAGAACTTCCTTCCACAAAAACATCCGCACCCTTAATCAATGCCGCAAAAGCAATGACTAAAATCACCACATTCACTACAACCATAGCTTCTCCTTCGTAAGATATGTCTGCAAAAAAAAAGAGACTTTCCCTGCAAACATAAAAATCTGCAGTAAAAGTCTCGCTTCTTAGAACATATTCCGGAGAAAACTCTCGTGATGACGAAATAATGTTGCAGCCTTTCAGCGTACAAGCTACTCCCTTGTTACCTGATTTCAAAGTAACATGAAAGATAATTATTTACAATGTTTCATATGTAAATTTTTTTTACAATAAAAAAGCCGGCTGTCAGAAAAAAATCTCCATGCCGGCATTTTTTTATTTTTTCTGATCTTTTTTAATCAGAATACGCAGTGCCTCAACTGCCGTCTTTATTGCAAGCTCAGTATCATGAGCCTGTTTATTTTCAAGACCTTTCTTTGCACGCTCCTGATTTGCAACAACCAGGAAGCAGGAACCGCATCTTACCCTGAGAAACTGCCCAGCAATAAATAAAGCCGCACTTTCCATTTCAGAAGCAAGACAGCCCATTCTCAGCCATGCCTGCCATTTATTCTCAAGCTCATAGCTTACAGGCATAATTTCAGGTTCATGCTGTCCAAAAAAAGAATCCTTGCACTGAACGACTCCCACATGATGACTTACGCCAAGCTTTTCTGCAGCTTCAACAAGAGCATTCGTTACCCCAAGATCAGGAACAGCCGGATACTCAATCGGAGCAAATTCACGGCTTGTACCTTCCATACGGACAGCACCTGTTGCAATAACAATATCACCACCCATAACATTTTCCTGCATACCGCCGCAGGTTCCGACACGGATAAAAGTCTTTGCCCCAGCCTTAGACAGTTCATCAATGGCAATGGAAGCACTCGGACCTCCGATACCTGTAGAAGTTACACTAACCTTTACTCCATCCAGAGTTCCGGTATATGTAACATATTCACGAACATCACTTACAAGTTTTGCATTATCAAAATGCTCCGCAATCTTGGCACAGCGTTTAGGATCTCCCGGAAGAATTACATATTCACCAATATCTTCCGGTCCAACTCCAGTATGATACTGTTTTCCAGAACCTTCAGTATAATCAACCATTACTAACTCCTTTTTATGATTAATGGGGAATTAATTATAAACCATACAGATTCAAAACACAAACTAAAAATAAATTTTATCTGAAAATTTTTCAGGAGCAGACATCTGAAACGTAACCCGCTTTTCAGGGTTGCGACCTTCGTCTCCATGGCATGCGCCACGCTCCGCGCCCTTACAATCGGGGCTAGCCGGTTTATGCTAAAAAAAAAGATTTTTTTCTTAAACAAAAAAAATTATACACTTTCTTAAATTAATATTGTATAATTGTAATTCCGCGTAAACGGAAAATTCATTAACAAGGAGTGTTCAAAACAAATGACAAAAAACGAAATCGCAGGAATGATTGACCACACACAGCTTGCTCCTACGGCACGTAAAAGTGATATCGAAAAACTGTGCGAAGAAGCAAAGAAATATCAGTTTGCATCAGTATGCGTTAACCCAAGTTACGTTCACCTTGCCTCAGAACTTCTGGAAGGCACATCAGTAAAAGTATGTACGGTTATCGGCTTTCCTCTGGGAGCAAGCGGATACGGAGCAAAAAGTGCAGAATCTTTCATTGCTCTTGACGACGGTGCAGATGAACTTGATATGGTAATAAATATCGGAGAAGCAAAAGACCACAATTTCGATGCTGTAGAAGAAGACATAAAAAGCGTTGTAATGGCAGCCCGCCAGTATGAACAGGAAGACGAAGTAAACAAAAAAATCATTGTTAAAGTAATTCTTGAAACATGTTTCCTTACAGACGACGAAATCGTTGAATGCTGCAAGCGTTCTGTTAAAGCCGGTGCAGATTTCGTAAAGACTTCAACCGGTTTTGCAAATCCTAAAGATGCAGAAGGAAAACCGCTTCCTAACGGAGCAACAGTTCACGCTGTTGAACTCATGAGAAAAACCGTAGGACCTGACTTCGGAGTAAAAGCCAGCGGCGGTATCCGCAGCGCAGAAGATGCACAGGCTATGGTTAACGCAGGAGCTTCCCGCATCGGATGCAGTGCAGGCGTTAAAATCGTAGAAAACTGGAAATAAAATACAGACCTGTAATTTATATTCAAACAAAAAGGCTGCCTTATCCTTAGGAATACAATCTCAGGGATAAGACAGCCCGTTTTTTTACAGAAAAAAATTATTCAGACAGCATACTGCCTTAAAAATCAGTTAAAATCCTTAACTCCATTCAGATCCAGTGTAGCAAAAAGATCTTCCACCGTTTCGCGGCGCCGGATTTCCTTAAAGCTTCCGTCTTCCCTCATAAGGATTTCACCGCAGCGGAGCTTACCGTTATAATTAAAGCCCATGGCTCTTCCGTGAGCACCGGCATCATGAATTATAACAAGATCTCCCCTGTTTATTTCCGGAAGTTCCCTCTGAACGGCAAACTTATCGCAGTTTTCACATAAAGATCCTACGACATCATAAACATGATCCTTAGGAGCGTTTTCTTTTCCGCTTACCGTTACTTCATGATATGCACCGTACATTCCAGGCCTCATAAGATCTGCCATGCAGGAATCAACAGCTACATACTCACGGTATATGTGCTTGTGATGAACTGCAGTTGTAACAAGCCAGCCGTAAGGACCGGTTACAGGACGTCCGCATTCCCAGTAAATTGCAAGAGGATCAAGCCCTGCCGGAACAATAACCCGGTCATATTCTTCACGGATTCCGCGGGCAACCTCATCATAATCTACAGCCTTCTGACCAGGCTTATACGGAATTCCCAGTCCGCCGCCAAGATCTACAAATTCTATGTTTACGCCGCATTTTTCTTTAATCTCTGCACAAAGTTCAAACAAAAGTTTAGCAGTATCTACGAAGAAAGCAGGATTAAGTTCATTTGAAGCAACCATTGTATGAAGACCGAAGCGCTTTACACCTTCCTTCTTACAGATTGAATAGGCTTCAAGAATCTGCTCTCTGGTAAGGCCGTATTTTGCTTCTTCCGGCTTACCGATAATTGAATTACAACCCTGCTTTTCACTGCCCGGATTATATCTGAAACATATGGTATCAGGAAGTTTTCCTCCGAGAGATTCTTTGAGGAACTCAATATGAGTAATATCATCAAGATTTATAATGTTTCCGTGCTCATAGGCATACTGATATTCAGAAGCCGGGGTTTCATTGGAAGTAAAAATTACATGGTCCCCCTTTATTCCGCTTAAATCAGATAAAATAAGTTCCGGCAGGCTTGAACAGTCAGCGCCACATCCCTCTTCCATAAGAATTTTAAGAATATAAGGATTAGGACAGGCTTTTACAGCATAATGCTCCCTGAATTCCGGAAAAATGCTGAATGCTTTTGTAAAAGCGCGCATATTCTCACGAATAGCTTTTTCATCATATAGATAAAAAGGTGTATGAAACTTTTCTGTAAGTTTCATAAGTTCACTGTGATTCAATGGAAAATTATCTGACATAAAGATTCTCCTGTTTATATTTCGATAGTGCAAAATATAGCATTTTTACACCTGTTATGCTATTCTCTTTTTTATGAATGAAATCGAACTGAAAGCCAGAGTATCAGACCGGAAGAAACTCACTGATACATTAAACAGTTTTGCCTGCTTCAAAGGCTCCTTAGTACGGGATGACAGATATTTCGCAAAAAAAAATGAAGACGGCACATTCAGCAAAAAAAAGATACGCATCAGAACTCAGACTGAAAACGATAAGAAAACCTTTATACTCACATGGAAACGAAAAGAACTTCAGCAGGATTCCAACGGCACCCAGATAGAAGTAAATGATGAACATGAATGCATTCTGTCAGACGACGACTGTCTTGTAACCTTTCTCGAAGATACCGGCTATTCCGTTGCATTAAAAAAACACAAGGAAGTCAGCCTCTGGACTTACGAAGAAGCCTCCTTTGAACTGTGCACGGTTCCCCCTTTAGGAGACTTTCTTGAAATAGAAATACTTACGGACTCTGATTCACCGGAAAAAATAGCAGAAATCAAAGAAAAACTGGGACTCCTTCTCTTAAAAGCAGGGCTTTCTGCCTCCGACATTGAACCGAGAATGTATTCTCAGATGCTGGAAGAGGTCAAAGGCCTTTAATAACTCCGCAGATTTCAGGAAGGGCTACAGGTTTCTTAAATATATAGGAAACTCCATAAGAACGGCACTTCTTTTCCATTTCAGGGTCTTCCATTGCCGTTACAATAATTACCTTCGGAAAACCAAAATCAGGAGACTCACGTATACGCTTCAGAAGACTTACACCGTCAATGCCCGGCAGATCAAGGTCCAGCATTAAAAGTCCCGGCTTACACTTCTGCATGAGTGAACCTGCCTCAAAACCGTCAAAAGCCTGAAGCACATCCACCTGCTCAAGATGAGAAGCTATGAATTTTGCTGAAACATCATTAAAGGCCTTATCATCATCAACAATCAGAAGTGTTTTTACGTCAACACAGCAGAGCTTCAACAGGCTTTCAGGAATCCGCATCTTCCTGCTTTTCATAAACTGCAGAAGATCTTCCGGATAAACCCTGAACTGACCTCCAGGAGTCTTAAAAGCCTTGAGATAATTATTTTTTATCCAGTTTATTGCTGTCTGATTTACTACACCACATATATTTGCAACTTCCAGTGCTGAAAAAACAACCGGACCTGAATCTGATTTTCTAGCCATTTTTTTTCCTAACTTATTCTGAAGTTTATCATATTTAATTCAGATTTGCTAGAGATTTTAGACATATTAGACATTTGCATCATGTAAAATTTTCTTAATAATCTTAAAAGAAAAGCCCTGCCTGACAAGAGAAGCCTTTATTTTATCTTCATCTTTTTTTATTTTTACCAGTTTCTTAAAAGCTTTTACACACAGTTCTTCTTCATCGTTTTCCAGAAAATATTCATCAAGAACCTGTTTTATAATACTGCGGTTTACCCCACGGGCTGTTAATTCTGCCGTAAGTCGAGTTCTTCCTTCTGCATGATCTAAAGAACGGCTCCTTACCCATGCGGCAGCAAACCTCAAATCACTTAAAATATTTTTTTCCTCAAGATAATCAAGGACTTCTTCAACGTCCCTTTTGTCATATCCTTTTCTGAGCAGTTTTGTACAAAGGGAATTTCTGGTGTGTTCGGATCTGTTCAAATAAGACATAGCGGATTTTTCCACAGAATACAGTCTGGACGCATTAAAAAGATCTGCCGTTTCTTCTTCCGTAAAAAAACCAGTATCTCCCTCTTTCAGATTTGACAAGTCATCAAGATCTACATCAAGCCGGCCATAGCCGTAAGGCAACAGCCTTTCTTCATTAACCTGAGAAAGATAATCTGCACGCAAAAAAAATGCAGATCCTGCATCCGGTGTAATTTCGTATACACCGAGCAAAATCTGCTTTATTCCACGAATAACCATCCGTAAATTGGAAGATTTAGCGCTTGCTGAACTGGAATCTTCTGCGTGCACCGCGCTGACCGTACTTCTTACGTTCAACCATGCGTGAATCACGTGTAAGATATCCGTTTGCCTTCAATGAAGGACGTGCATTTGGATCTACCTGTGTAAGTGCACGTGAAAGACCATGAAGACAAGCTGCAGCCTGTCCTGAAAGACCGCCACCGCATACGTTGATAAGAATATCATACTTACCAGCATTTGAAGTAACCAGGAGAGGCTGGTTTACGATACGAACCTGAGATTCACTTGCAAAATATTCTTTTACGTCTTTTCCGTTTACAACGATTTTTCCAGAGCCTTCGCGTAAAAATACACGAGCTACTGCTGTCTTTCTTCTTCCTGTTCCGATTGCAATATTCTTAATCACGATAGTCTCCTAATTAAAACTCGATAGTTTTTGGGTTCTGAGCAGCATGTGGATGCTCACTTCCTGCATATACCTTAAGGTTGCGGAAAAGCTGACGACCAAGACGATTGTGAGGAAGCATACCTGCAATAGTTCTTTCAAGAGGATCTGTTGGTTTTCTTTCAAGAAGCTCATCAAAAGAATATGTTGTGAGGCCACGAACATAACCAGTGTGATGGCGATATTTAAGGCCTTCTCCCTTGTTTCCTGTAACAACAACCTTGTCAGCGTTAATGATGATTACGTAACCACCGCATGCTGCATTAGGTGTGTAAGAAGGCTTGTTCTTTCCACGAAGAAGAGATGCTGCTTTTACAGCAACACGACCCAAAGTCTTACCGGCTGCATCAATAACATACCAGTCATGCTTTAATTCACTTTCTTTTGCAAAAATAGTTTTCATGTATATACCTTTATATAAAAAACGTTACGTCCGCAACTTCGCATCCAGTCTTGAACGTTTACACACAGTGAGCATCTGCATGTAATATATACGGGGTGCATTAAGTTATCATTTAAACTGCGTTTTAGTCAACGGCTACTGCGAATTTAGAGTTAAAATTCAAGTTATTTATCAGAAGATTTCTCTTCTTTTTTTGCCTCACTCTTATCCTTAAGATCAGCAAGACCAATGCAGACAGCAATAAGGCCTGCAAATGCTGCAAATACCGGTGCAAATCCCATAAGGAACTGTATTACATGAGGTCCCCATGCAAGTGCACCAAAAGGAAGGCAGGCATATACACAAAATCCAATCAAAATAAGTCCGATTAATAAAGTTACCATAACAATACCACCTGTAAACGAAATAAAGCACATTCCGTCCTTACAGAACCTCAGATTCCATAACAAACGGCAACCGCTTTCTGTATTCCGTGAATTTTACAGTAAAAAAGAATCATGTCAACAGTTAAAACATTATTCACAAAAACAATAAAAAACGATTGACAAAACTCCGCTTAAAGAAGAAAGTGTGCATTAAGGGATGTTTGACAGTATTCAGACATCCCGTTATTTTTCCATTACATATATCAAAACGAAGGAGCAGTACAGCATTGAACGGAAGTACAGTTTCTATTAAAAATGTTTCCAAACACTTCGGAGACTTTCACGCATTGGATGACATCGACTTTACCATCAGACAGGGAGAATTTTTTACCCTCCTCGGTCCTTCTGGCTGCGGCAAGACTACACTTCTCCGTATTATAGCAGGCTTTGAATTTCCTGATGACGGAGCAGTTCTTTTTGATGATGAAAACGTCACATCCCTTCCGCCAAACAAAAGACATTCAAATACAGTCTTTCAGAATTATGCACTCTTCCCCCATCTGAACGTATTTGAAAACGTAGCATTTTCATTACGTCTGAAAGGAACTGATAAAAAAACAATCGAAGAAAAAGTACGCAAGTATCTGACTCTTGTAGACCTTGAAAGCCAGATGTACAAAAAACCAAATCAGCTTTCAGGAGGACAGAGACAGAGGGTTGCCATTGCCCGCGCACTCATTAACGAACCAAAAGTTCTGCTTCTTGACGAACCGCTTTCTGCCCTTGATGCAAAGCTTCGTTCCAGCCTGCTTCTCGAGCTGGACAAACTTCATGATGAAATCGGAATCACATTTATTTTCGTAACCCATGACCAGAGTGAAGCCCTTGCTGTTTCTGACAGAATTGCCGTAATGAATAAAGGAAAAGTCCTTCAGATCGGAACCCCTTTTGAAATTTACGAAAGCCCTGCAACACAGTTTGTAGCACAGTTCATCGGAGAAACAAATCTTTTCGAATCAACAGTCGTTAAATGCGAGGAATACAAAGTTCCTGGAAAGGCAGATATAGAACATATGGTTACCCTTAATGTTCCGGCCCTGGGAATTCAGGCTCAGCTCAAAGACGACACACAGGCAACTAAAGAAGAAGACAAAAACATACTTGTAACGGATTATGAACACACTGACGAAGGCCAGAAAGTCGCATTCACAATCCGTCCTGAAAAAATAAGGATTACCCGCGAAGAGCCGAACGTTAATGGAAGAAAAGACATTAATGTATTTAAAGGAATTGTTGAAGAACCTGTATACACGGGTTTCCAATCAAAATTTTATGTTAAGCTGGAAAAAACAGGAACTATTGTAAAAGTCTTCAAGCAGCACACAAATTACCTTGATGACGGCCCTGAAATTCAATGGAAAGACACTGTCTACATTTCATGGTCTGCAGAAGACGGTTATATAGTAGAAGACATCAACAAATAAAACCGGAGAAGTCAATGACAGAAAAAAAATTCAGAAAACAGAATCCGGGACCTTTCTATTCATGGCCGATGGGAATCTGGTTTTCCATTTTCTTTATAGTACCTATTCTGATAATCATATGCTATTCCTTCATGAAAAATGATCTGTACGGCGGCGTCCTTAAAGAATTTACCATTGATGCCTACAGACAGATGTTTTCTCCTGAATATGGTGAAATCTTTTTAAGAACGCTTTGGATGACGATTATTGCAACCTTTGTTTCCTGTGCAATAGCAATTCCCTGCGGGTACGCAATGGCAAGGAGCCGTCATCAGACACTTCTCCTTATACTCGTAATAATTCCATTCCTCACTAATTCCCTTATAAGAATTTTTGCATGGATGACAATTTTAGGAGAAGAAGGGCTTTTAAATTCTGTATGCGGATTTTTTGCAAAAGCATTTTTCTTTGTAACTCAAAACAAGGACGGTTCCTTTGAACCGGTTCAATTCATGTACACTAAAGGAGCCGTTATCCTTGTAAGCATCTACATGTATCTGCCTTATGCAATTCTTCCTATATTCACATCAATCGACAGGTTTGATTTTACCCTTCTTGAAGCAGCAAGAGACCTTGGAGCATCAAAACCAGGTGCAATATTCAGAGTAATGCTGCCGGGAATAAAGAGCGGAATCATCAGTGCCATAATCTTTACATTCATACCGATTTTCGGTAACTACACAGTTCCGCAGATAATAGGTTCAACAGAAAGCTACATGCTCGGAAATACAATAATGGATCAGATTACAAAAATAGGAAATCTTCCTCTGGCATCTGCAATCAGCGTTGTCCTGACCTTTATAAGCATGGCTGCAATTCTGTTTATGATTTCATCAGAAAAAAAAGAACAGAACCTTAAGACCGTCAAAAAAGAATCGTGAGGAACAAAGATGGATTTTTTAGTTTCAATAATAATGGCAATATTCAGAAAAAATCCTCATGCAAAAAACGAGGATAATAAACACGCCAAACGTAACTGGAAGAGGCATTCTCCAAAATTAAGTACGTCAAAAATAATCCTTGCCTTAACACTGGCATTTCTTTTCATACCTCTTTTCGTAATCGTCTTTTATTCATTCAACGAATCAAAAGGAACGAGTTTCACTAAATTTTCCCTTGTCTGGTATGAAGAACTTTTCCTTCATTCCGGAACTTTATGGCAGTCCCTTTTTTATACGGCAATAGTAGCTGTTGCCAGCGCAACTCTTTCTACGATAATAGGAAGCCTGGCTGCAATCGGAAACAGCTGGTATAAATTTTTTGGACGAAGCTACATTCAGTCCATTAGTTTTTTACCAATGATTCTCCCGGAAGTAATAATGGGAGTTTCAATCCTGATTTTTTTCAGCGGAATCCATATGTATTTCGGCCTTACGACAATCATCATAGCCCATACAACATTCTGTCTTCCTTTCGTATACCTTATGGTAACAGCCCGCGTTGACGAATTTGACTATTCTATAATCGAAGCAGCCCACGATCTTGGTGCCAGCGAAAAACAGACTCTGTTTAAGGTAATCATACCTGCAATCATGCCGGGCATTCTTTCTGGATTTATGATGAGCATTACATTATCAATAGAAGATTTTGTAATAACTTCTCTTGTAAACGGAAGCGTAATAACACTACCTATTTATGTCTACAACATGATCCGTCACGGTGTAAGCCCGGTAATCAATGCACTTTCATTCGTACTGATCATTTTTATCTGTACGCTTACAATCATTCTGCGTAAGAGCCTCAAATCTTTTGCTGCAGCCCATTGAGTTACGGAGGTTCATGGTGAAAACACACATAAAATATACCGCAGCATTTCTTTTTCTGTCGGCAGCAGGAGTTTTCCTGACATCCTGTTCAAAAAAGAAAACCCTCAACATATACACCTGGACATATTATGCCCCTACAGACGTTGTAGAAGCCTTTGAAAAAGAATATGACTGTGATGTAGTAATTACAGAATACGACTCAAACGAAACAATGTTTCTTAAACTCCTTTACGGAGGTGCAGGCAGTTTTGACATAGTTTTTCCATCCCAGGACTATGTTGAAATTCTTATGAATAAAAACATGCTTCAACCTGTAAACCAGGAGCTGTTTACAAACAAAGATAAAATAAATCCAAAAATTCTTGAAAAAGCAACTTATGATCCTGAAATGAAATATGCAGTTCCTTACTATTTCGGAGCATCCGGAATCAGCGTAAACAAAACAAAAGTAAAGGGAACTTATGAACGGACCTGGAATATTTTTGCAGATCCACAATTCAAAGGAAGAGCCTCCATGATGAATGACTACAGGGAAGTAATCGGAGATGCCCTTAAGTACAAAGGATTCAGTGTATGCACTAAAAATAAAAGTGAACTGAAAGATGCCTGTACTCATATTCAGAAATACTGGAAACCGAACATTGTAAAATTTGATGCAGAAGGATTTGGAAAAGACTTTGCAAACGGAAATCTCTGGCTGTGTCAGGGCTATGCAGAGGTAATCTATGGAGAAGTCCCGGAAGAAGAATGGGATGAAAAAATCGATTTCTTTATTCCGGAAAGCGGAGGTCCGTCATACCTGGACAGCATGTGTATTTTAAAGGATTCCTCACAGAGGGATCTTGCAACTCAATTCATAAACTATATTCACGAACCGGAAAACTATGCAAAGTTTCTTGATTTCTTCAGATTCCCGTGTTTTGTAAATCCGGAAGCGGAGCAGTACATGGAAACAACACCTATGTATCCTGCCAGCGTCCTCGAAAACTGTGAATTAAAATACTATATCGGAGATAATAAAAAAGATTATTCTGACCAGTGGGAAAAAATAATCAACTGATACGGTATTCAACAAAACGTACCCTTCCCTCTTCCACGGCAGACTTTATCTGTCTCTCCCGTCTGGAAAGGGTACTGCTTCCTGACTTTACCTCAACAAAAAGTATTTCTTCCACTTCATCCTTATCAGCACAACCCTTAAAAGCTATAAAATCAACCGGCTTTCCAATAAATCTGGCATCTCCGGGATTACACGGAAAGTCCGGAAGATATGGAGCCACCTGTTCTCCAAACTGTCCGCCTATTACAGCCCTGCTTCTTTTTACCGCATCATTTCTTTCTCTTTTTATAAGGTTTACATCCTTTACTTTCTGAACAAGTTTCCCCAATAAAAAAAATACAACTGCAGTAATTATAAAAAAGCACAAAAAAAATAAATCCGGTCTATTTAAAAATACATATTTCATGCCAGAATATTACCACAATTCCCCTAATGCAGAAATAAAAAAACACCGAGAATTCAAGAAGAGGTCTGCTATGAACATAAAAAAAATCATTTCAATTTTAGTTTTTTCAACCGCAGCATGCATTTATACATCCGCTCAGGCAAATCAAAACAATGAATATGATACAACAGGAGGCAAAGTCCTCTTTCAATTTAAGAATACAAAAGGTGATACATACAGAATCCTGTCTACAGTGGAAGAATCCGTCTACATAAAACAGTCTCCTTCTGCTCCATTGCAGCTGCATCATCAGGCAACCATACTTAACCGCGTAAGTGCAGAAGTAACAGACGTACTGGAAGACGGAACGGCAGTAAATGAATGCAGTTTCATGACAAGCGAAAATTCTGTTTCTACAGGAAGCGGAGCCGTATTCGAATACGGAAAAGAATATAAGTCAGTTTTCAAAAGAAGTCCTCAGGGAAAATACACAATCAGTGATGAATATTTCATGCCGACTGTCATAGATGTTCCTGTCTTTAAAACCACAGAAGTTTCTCCAAATGAACGCTGGACTTCAAAAGGATTTGAACTTCATGATCTGCGGATGATGAATATTCCGGCACCATACAAAGTTCCTTTTGACGCAGAATATCAGTATCTGGGAAAAAAAAACGGATTTGACGTAATAAACGTAAAATACGAAATGTACATGGAAACTCCGTCAATTGCCACTATAAACGGAAACGATGATTACCCCGTACAGATGTCCGGATGGAGCGATGAACTCATTTATTTCAATTCTGAATCAGGACAGATTGATCATTATACTGAAAGTTTCAGAATCGTAATGAACACATACTACGGCATGAGCTATGATTTCAGGGGAACCGCACATGCAGAAGTAACTTTTACAAAACCTGCTTCAGAAGAAAACGTCGCTGAAGTTCAGGAAAAGATCGAAAGTCTCGGAATTGAAAATGTTACTGTAAAAAAAGATGAAATAGGTCTGACCCTCTCAATAGAAAATATTCAGTTCAAGCCGGACAGCGCATACCTTCTTGATTCTGAAAAAGAAAAACTGAAGAAAATAGTCCAGATTCTTGAAGCCTATCCTGAAAAAGACATTCTTGTTTCAGGACATACGGCACTTGCAGGTTCCTTAGAAAGCTGCCAGAAACTAAGTGAATTAAGGGCACAGGCTGTTGCAGGACAGTTGATTTCAATGGGAGCACGAGACTCAAAGCACATATTTACAAAAGGCTATGGAGCGTCAAAACCAATCGGTTCAAACAGCACTGCTGAAGGAAAAGCAAAAAACCGCCGGGTTGAAATTACCCTTATGGATAAATAATTCCTTAATGAGGAAAATCAATCGAAGCTATAAACCTGTTCTGAAAATCCTCCTCAAGGGCAAGGTTTATAACTTCAGCTTTTTCTGCAAACCAACGACCTTTTTCCCGCATTTTTTCATCAAAAAGCATGGCGGCAGCTCCCGAAAGAGCGGCGTTTCCTTTATGAATTACTGAACCGGACAGAAATTGAGGAATCATGCCTATCCGAACGGCCTCAGAAACATCAATATGATTACCAAAGCCTCCGCATAGATAAAGTGTGCCTGAAACACGATTTCTGACCTTCGAATTTAAAAAAGTCAGCCCTGAATATACTGCAGCTTTTGCCAGCTGAAGCCTGCGTATATCTTCCTGAAGAAGACTTATTCCTTCAGAAATTTTTATTTCCCCTCCATCACATATAGTTCCATGAAAATCAATTTTCCCGCATTCATACAGAACACAAAGTGCACTTATAAGTCCGGTTCCGCATATTCCTTTCCCGTTACCGCCTCCAGCAACAGTACAGTCAAATGAATTTCCATTTGGACTAAGTTTTACCACAGCCCCTTCAGAACATACAATTCCACAGGATATTCCGGTACCTTCAAATGCAGGGCCGGCACTTGATGACGTGCAGTACAGTTTTTTTTCAGTTCCATCATAAACAGCCATTTCGCAATTCGTACCGGTATCAGCCATATACTGAATTCCTCCATCCTCAGAAAACGAAGAAGTCATGGCACATACAGCATCAGCTCCAATAAATGCACTTATCACAGGAGGAAAATACACAGTACAGGCACTTCCGAATTCCTCTGAACCGAAAATTTCCCTAAGGGACATTTCCATGTCAAATTCTGAAGGACCCCTGAATGGAAATCTTCCTAAAGCAGAAACTTTCATCCCCGCTACAAAACTGAGCATGGTTGTATTTCCTGTAAAAACAACCCTTTTTAAAATCATACGGCCGGATCTTTTTGACAGAAAATACAATGATACATTTTCTACAATTTTCCGGAATATAGCCTTCAACTGATTTATAAGCAGAGAACGAACTTCATCATAATTCTTTTCCGCTGCATTAATTCTTGCAACAATATCCGAGCCATAAACATGCTGTGCATTTTTTTCTCCGCATTCATAAATAAGCTTTCCAGTTTTCAAAGAAAATGCTGCAGCAGCAATTGTAGTTGTCCCTATATCTACAGCAATTCCTGCATCAGCGGAAGAACATGCCGGATCTCCTGAAAAATTAATGTCATGTATTTTTTCCACAAATGGTTTATACGGAGAAGAAAAACTTCCGTCTCCAGAACAAAGTCCGCATCCATTACACTTTCTGCAAATCATTTTTTTATTATAACAATATTTACATTTATAAACGAGTTCCATATACTTAATCTGCAACCGGGGTGGTTCTTTTTTACAGAATCTGAGATTATACCCGTATGGATTTCGCATGAAATCCTTAACCTGATTCGGATAATACCGACGGAGGAAGTATGTTGAATAATACTTTTAAAATTTTATCTGCCACAGCAATATCTGCTGCTTTATTAATTTCCACAGGATGCCAGAAAAAATCCCGCACAGAAAAAGAAGTTGTTGTATACACATATGACAGTTTTGGTGCAGACTGGGCATTCGGTCCTGAGCTGGCTGCAGCATTCAAAGAAGAAACAGGTTACGAGGTAAAATACGTAATAGCTGGTTCTGCAGTTGAAGCATTTGAAAAATTACTTGCAGAAAAGGACAAGCCTCAGGCAGACGTCATTCTCGGTATTGATAACAATCTTGCTCAGAGAGCAATTGATGCTGGAATTCTTGAACCGTACGAAGCCCACGGAATAAAGTTCATTCCGGAACACCTTCAGGATGCTTTAGGAAGCGGCAATTATCTGACACCATATGACTACAGTCATTTTGCAGTAATTTATGATACTCAAAGTGACATACCGGCTCCACAGGATCTTGAATCACTCACATCTAAAACTTATGCAGATAAGCTTATATTAATGGATCCGCGAACTTCTTCTACAGGACTTGGATTTTTAAGCTGGACAGTAAGCGTATATGGCGACCAGAATGAAGCATATTGGAAAAGACTTGCTCCATCTGTTCATGCAATGACAAAAGGATGGTCTGAAGGCTGGGGACTCTTTACAAAGGGAGAAGCTCCTTTATGCATCAGCTACACCACAAGTCCGGCTTACTGTGCTATAGAAGAAAACAATGAACGCTATGTAGCCCTTACCTTTGACGAAGGACACGTAATGCAGGTAGAAGGTGCAGGCCTTGTAAAAGGTGCCTATAATACTAAAGGTGCAAAAACCTTCATAGACTACCTTATTTCTACTGAAATGCAGAAAAAACTTCCCCTCAAACAGTGGATGTATCCTGCAAATAAAATGGCACGCATAAATAAGGCATTCTCAAAAGTATCTCCTGTTCCGGAAACAACACTTCCTACCGACAATAATAAGACACAGGAAGCTGTAGAAAAAGCAGTTGCTGCAATAAATAAATAAAACACAGCTGATGTTCAAAATAATTATTTTCACTTTTGAACAGGCTCTTGCCTCCGTGGGTATTGCATTGCTTGCAGGAATCCCGGGGGCATACTTTATCGCCCGAAAAACTTTTCCCGCAAAAAAAATATTGAAATCACTTTCCGTCATTCCACTGTGCGTACCAGCCCTAATGGCGGCTCTTGGTTACATAAGCGCACTGGGACTTGCCGGATGGTACAACAGAATACTGATTAGCCTTTTCTCTCTAAAAGAACCTCCCTTAAGATTCTTATATTCCTTTTCCGGAATAGCAATAACACAGGGATTCTATAATTTTCCGCTGATAATGAAATCAACAGCCGACGTACTTTCACAGCTTGATCACTCGCCAGAAGAAAGTGCTGAACTTTTAGGCGCAGGACAAATCAAAATATTCTTTACAATAACACTTCCCAGAATAATTCCAGCAATCATAGCAGGCGCAGTACCTGTATTTATATTCTGCTATTTTTCTTTCATGATCATACTTATGTTTGGTATTCCAGGCTCATCAACAATAGAAACAGAAATTTACTTTGCTGCACGAATGCACAAACCCTTTTCAAAAATACTCCTGTTATGTACAACAGAAACAATTCTTGCCATCATCGTAATTTTTACCGGAACTTTATACGAAAAAAAATCTGAACAAATTACAGAGAACTCCTTTTCTATAAAAAAACAAACTCCTGTTTCTTTTTCAAAAAAAGAGTTTCCTTTTGCTGCATTATACTTCATCATAATATTTATTTTCTTTGTAATTCCGTTTTTTTCGATTCCATTGAACTCATTTTTTGGAACCAATGACACTTATCCAACACTCAAATACTGGAAATTCATACTGTCTTCAAAAAGTTTTATTCCGTCTGTAACAACATCAATCATCCAGGCATCAATTACAGGATTATTATGTACTGCAACTGCAATTATATTTTCTACCGCAACACGCCTATGCCCGCATTCAGGAATCAAACAGATTATAAAAACAATACCTCTCCTTCCCATGGCAATTTCATCCGTTGCGGCATCAGTAATTATTTTAAAAATTACAGCCCTCTCTGAATACAATACAAACCTGATAACTTTATGTGCCGTACAGACTTTTTTATACTGGCCTTTCGCCTTCAGACAAATTTATGCATCTGCATCACGCATTTCCGATGAAGTAATTTTCAGTGCAAAACTGCTTTCAAACAGCAAAACTCAATTTCTCACTGAAGTATTCTTTCCGGCTACAAAACGATCCTGCATCAGTGCATTTCTGTTCAGTTTCGCCATAAGCATAGGAGATGCATCATTACCTGTCGTTCTTGCTATTCCTGAATATACATCACTGGCCCTTTTTACATACAGACTATTTGGATACAGATTTCCGGCAGCCTGCTGTACATCAATGATTTTAGGAATTGTGTGTATCACCCTATGTATTCTTGCAGAAAAAATCGGAGACCAAAAATGAAATATTTTGAAGCAGAACATATTTACAAAAAATTTCCAGACATGACAGTAGATCTCAGTATGGCAGCAGAAAAAGGAACCTTTACAACAATTTTGGGGCCAAGCGGTTCTGGAAAATCAACGGCATTACGAATAATCGCAGGGCTTGAAAAAAACGAAAGCAATACAAGAATATACTTAAATGGAAAAAAAATTTCAGATTTACCCTGTTCTCAAAGAAACTGCGGAATGGTTTTCCAAAACAGCGCGCTTTTTATGAATCTCAATGTACAGCAGAATATTGAATACGGGCTCATTAACAGAAGAATAAAAAAAGCAGAACGAAATATTATGACAAAAACCTGGCTGGAAAAATTCGGAATGTCAGGATTTGAAAAAAGAAAATGTACGACCTTAAGTGGCGGAGAAATGCAGCGAATCGCACTCATTAGAACTCTTATCGTAAAACCGGACTTAATCCTCCTGGATGAACCAATGAGTGCCCTTGATGCTCCATTAAGAAAAAAACTGGCATCAGAAATACATACTCTTCAAAAAAAAGAAAACCTCACCATAATTATGGTCACACATGATATAGAAGAAGCAAAAAACATAAGCGACAATATAATACTCATAAAACACGGCAAAGCAGCATGGGAAGGCAGTTCTACAGATTTTTCAGAAAAACTTTTTGAGTCCTGTTAAATTTAAAACTCAGGAGCACATTCAAAACACATTCTCTCTCCAGTAGCAGGGTGAATAAAACTAAGTTTACTTGCATGAAGCATTAATCTTTCTCCAGGATTACAAGTACCATAAAGAGTATCTCCAATAATCGGGACACCAAAGCCATGCGAATCACTGCTTATCAATCTTAATTGATGAGTACGGCCTGTATGAGGCAAAAAGAGAATTCTTGTACAGGGACGTCGTACACCATTTGGAGAGGTATAATATTCAACATCAAGGATTTTCCATTCAGTTACAGCTTTCTTACCGTAAATTTCATCCCAAATCTGATGAGGTCTGTTTTCAATATCTAATCTAAAATAAAGTTCTTTTTGACCATGTTCAGGAATCCCAAATTTGGAAAGAACTCCATCCAACAGCGCAATATATTCTTTATATACAACTCCCTCTTCAAACTGCTTAGAAAGTTTTCTATGTGCATCGGAATTGAATGCCAGAACCAATAAACCTGAAGTTTCCATATCAAGTCTGTGTACAGCCGGCTGTTCCATTGTAAAGGGATATAAACGCTTCATTCTATTAACCACACAATCCTGTTTTTCAGGACCTCTGCCAGGAACGCTCAAAAGACCACTCTGCTTGTTTATAACCAATATATCGTTATCCCTATATAAAATATCAAGTCCAAGTATAACAGGCAGAAGTAAACCACATCTTTCATCACAGGGTGAACTTTTTTCAAAAGAAACCCTCGTTTTAGAATTTCCATAAAAAACTTCACACATACTTATAGGATTCATTTCATGTGAAAATGCATAATTTAATAATTTAGGTGCACAGCAATCCCCCGTACCTGCAGGAGGAAGATTATTACCATTTGTAATGGCACAGATTTCCTTTAACGATCTGACTTTACCATCTGCACAGCAAAAACTATAAAGATTAAAAACACTGTTTAATGATTCGTCTGTTAAAAGTCTTCTCTGTTTTGAAAATAAGGATTTTTCTAAAGAATTATCAAGACTTTCGATTTTTTCTGTAAGTTGATGTATTTTCAAATCGTTTTTTTCCAGAGCCTCTTGAATCTGAATACTAGAAACAATAGGTTTTACAAATATACTTGAATCATCTACATTTGAAACAACATCATATCTATTGCCACTGACTGTTCTTAATACAATTTTTTTTCCATCACAATCTAGACAGACAAGACATCCTATCATAACACCAATATTATCTCTTTCTAAGCTTTCTTTAGAAATTTGAACAAGTTTTATTTCAGATGTTTTTATTTGATTAATAAATTTCAGACATTCACTATATGCTTCATCTTCTCTAAAAGGGTTAAACATTAAAACATTTTACAGGTTATAACCAATTAAAACAATAAAAAGAGCCTGAAATCTTAACAAGTTCCAGGCTCTAAAAAGGAGGTTCCGGGAGATTATCTCCACATATAAAAAAGGTTTTCATTACGTTCAAACGAATCTGAACTGTATTAATATTCTAACACAGGTCAAAAAAAACTAAAGGCTTAGAGTTTCGAATTAGTGTGTTTATTTTTGTTTTAATTTAAAAATAAAAAACCGCCCTTTAGGACGGACAAAAAAAAGCCGGCAGCTACCTACTTTCCCGCTAAAGAGCAGTATCATCGGCGCAGGAGAGCTTGACTTCCGTGTTCGGTATGGGAACGGGTATT